>CAZFIO010000090.1:0-8941 GCA_964519585.1 uncultured Tissierellaceae bacterium | reverse complement strand
GACTTGCCCTGTTCCCCTTAACTGCTCCTGCTTTTATTAAGCTATCATACAATGCCCTTTGCATAGCTAATGTAAATTTAGTTGAGTTAGGATATCTATATAAGGCTAGTCCTCCGCCTTTGCCTCCTTTAATGCCTAGGTTATGATGGTTAGATATTAGTAAGTCAGCCTTAAATTGATTGGCTTTATCTGTTCTAGTCTTTAGAGGTACATCTGTTTTGCCTGTTGGGTCATCTAATCTTAAAATTTCTACATCTTCATATTGGTTTAGTAACTCTATTTGCTTTCTGGTGATTCTATCGTTCAGTTCCCATTCTGATATTTTTCCGTATCCCATGGAAGATGGTACTTGCTTGCCTGCTGTATTTATACCATGTCCTGCATCTAAGGCTATCTTAATCATTAGAATTCACATCCTTGTTATCTTTAAATAAAGACTTAAAGAAGTTTATAAATGGGTCTACACTCTTATCATCCTTAGCTAATTTAAAATGGTTCATTACAGAGTTTAATTCGCTTGCCAGATATCCCAAATATAATACATATAAAGCACTTATACCTAAAGGTTCAGGTATTATTAAGGCTAGTGGAATTGAGTAAATCAAAAGCATGAATAAAAATAATTTTCTAGCAATCCCCATAATGGCCTTGCTTGATGAAAATTCGACCTTTGGGTTAAACTTAGCATTAAACCATCCCGCTGAAAAGTCAATTATATTTGAGCCTAATATTAGTGATAAGATGTAAATTAATTTTGTATTATCTGTCTTTAAATATTGTTGTAACCATGTAATCATTTGCATATTCCTCACCTTTCTAAATAAAGTTACATAAAAAAGAGACCCTTGAAGGATCTCATTTTAATGCAATAAAAATTAATAATATAACCATTGAAATTATTGTTAAACAACCAGCATTACCTCTACCATAACTTCTTTTTGTAGCTCTTAAAGCTGCATAGACTTGTCTTTGGGTTGCATTGCCCCTTGGTCTAAATCTACCCATATAATCACCTTCCTTATATAATTAATTCGACATAAAGAAGGATATTCCTTTTTAAATTTCTTAAGAAAAGGATTTATCTATGGACTATCTTTTGTCTTTATAATCTCTTTTCTTTTATATAATCTATAAACTTTTATCGTACCAAACTATAGTCCAATTTAATATGTTCGATGAACCTTTACCCATCAATTTTAAAGTGAAGTTGTTTTCTCCCTTGTCCAATATATCAAAAGGGATAACATCCTTGTTTGGTCCAGTTGTCACTTTTATATTAGTAATCGGAGAATCCCAATCTATTTTTCCTGCTAAACTGCCTATATAAATAATTTCACTTCCATCATTATATACTGACCCACTAGCCCATTTAATTTTAGAATTATCCTCAACTATCTGAAGTATTCGTTGATCTAATTGTCCCCTCAACTCAAATACTTCATTCTTAATAGGGTCTATTTCATAAGTAACCTCCTTTACTAATTCTTCTTTTATCTGTAACAGTTTGTCTTGTGTGCTCTTCTCTACAATTGATCTAGCCCATATATATAAAGCCCACCCACTAATTGCTAAAAATATAGTCATTAGTGATAGAAATACAGTAATATTGAATTTCAGATTACTATCAATAAGATCTATACGTTCACCCAAATTGCCTATTTCACTTAGCACCTCTTCTAATATCAATATAACCCACCCCTTTTTAAGTAGATTATACCATTAATTTTATAATGGCCTATATAAGAATTTAAAATATATAAACCCCATTATAAGCATTAATATAGGTCCAGTTAAAATCATACCTATTAAATGTGTGATCTCCCATCTCTTCATTTTTTTCACCTCATTATAAACAATAAAAAAAGACTATCTTTAGTCTATTATATTGCCCTATATTTTATTTAACCTTATGTCGCTTAATAATCCTATTATTCATTAGATTTCAATTGACTCTCCCTCTTTTTCCATAGGAATATCAGGTCGCATTGATGCAATCTCTGCTAGTATTAAATCATTGTTTTCTTTACTATGACCATAACCTTCAACAATATCTACTATATGCCCTTCACCCATGTTATATCTTGTTATACATGCTCTTGAAATTACTCTTACTTGAAATGGTTTTAACAACATAATTCCCACTCTCCTTTATATATACGCTATTAATTCAGCAATAGTTAACTCTAAGTCCATTGTACGTGCTTCTAATAAATCTATTTCAGTCGGTGGTATATCTTCTAAAATCAACTTGTGTGGTGTTACTGATACATCTACTACTGGTACTATTTCACCTTCTATTTTTGGTGCTATTAACCTTTTCCCTTCTGGTATCTCTTCGTAAATATAAGGCACTCCTACTGGCACTCTAGGACTAGGTTGTCCTTGTTGCTCTGATATTTTATAACCTTCGTTATCGTATATTATTAATGTTTTCATTTTATTCCTCCTTTCTTATTCGTATGCTATCCACATTCCACCACCGTCTGTTTGATGATTGGTGTAGGGAGCATATGTCACCTTAAATCCATTGTTTAAAAATGATGAAGGGTAGGCAACCTTGTTAGTGTCACCAATCATTCCAAAAAATGAGGTAGTATTTTCGCCAATACCTATATCTTTTGGGCTTCTAATACCGACAGATGTATACCCAAAATTCGGATACCCATTAGCGTAGATATATGTTATCACTAAGTTTGGTTTAAACTGTAAGTTACTAACAGTGTATTCATTATTTGGAACAGGGCTTGCTGGTAAATTACCACTCGCCCACTTCTTACCCGTACTGATACTTCCTATTGCACTTGCTAAATCACCAAACGTTGGGTCGGTAGGTATTACAACACTATCATCTACGCCAGTAATAGCCCCACCAACCAGGTCTTTCCCATCACTGACATTTGTAAAAAGCTCACTCATTGCTCCTTCAATTTCTGTTGCTGTAAAATTACCTGCTGTATCTTCTAATCCAATATTTTTAGCAAGATGTGCTTGCTGCGTACTTTCTGCCTTATGTTCATCTAAATCATTACTTACACTATTAATCATATTCAGTAAATTACTAGCTATGTTCTCGTCTAATACATCCTGCAAAGTATCAAACCATGACATAAACTCCTGTTCAAATTCTTCTTTTTTGTGCTCAAACCCTTGGGTGTATTGATTGTATAATGTTGTTACATCTACTTGGTCAACTACTCCATGCACTATGCCACACAACTCATTATCAAGCCTTAAATCAGTTATATTAGCTTGCCCTATGCTTATGATGCCTTTACCTACATATACATCAGCTAAGGCTATTTCATAGATGTCTGCATCCCTTTGTAATTCTTTAGGTGCAGGACTGCTAGCAAACGCACCCTGCTTAACAACTGCCTTTATTTCCCTAGCTCCATCATAATCAAGCTGTAATGCAATCCTGTCAATCCTATTTAGCACTCCATCGGCAGGCTCTAGTGTAAATATCAAATCATCTCTATTTTCATAAAAATATCCATTTATCCAAGCCTTGCCTTTTGGTATTGTAACGGTCATGTCATCATTAGCCATTACCTGTAAGCCTGTAGATGGATTAGGAAATACCCCATTCCCTATAAAGCTAGAAAAGTATCTTGCATAATCACTTGCTAAATAACTTCTATCTGGATTACCACCTGCATCCAATATTGCATTAAAAAAACTACTTCTTTCCATTAATTAATCACCTGCCTTAATTTATCTATTAAAGTTGGTATATTGTTACCAAATACTACTCTAATATCAAACCCTTTTTCCTCATATACTTCTGTTACCTCTGTTATTCTGGTATCTACTTGTAATCCCCATTTTTCATCTACAACAGTAACTATATCCCCTAGGTCAAAATCTTCTTTATATATCTTATTTGCATTTAGGTCTACCTTACTATCAAATGTTTCTATTTGCTTATATTCTGCTAGTTTTTCCCTGCCTCTTTGAATTAATAAAGGTAAATACTCATTATCTGTAATGTCTACAAATTCATCATTTACTTCTTTTTGATCGTTGATATCTCTAGCATCCACAAATAATTCATGCCTATCTAGCCCTTGTCCTTCTTCTATTTCAGTAGTTCTTCTTTCTTCATCTTCTCCTGTCCCTGCAATTAATGCAGTATTTTTATAGTTATTTATACTCTCAAAGTATTCTTGTTCAAGAATATTCTCAAAGTCCCTAGAAAAGATACAAGGTGCTATAAGTCCATTCCCTATAGTCCTGTCAATTCCTTTGTAGGTTTCAAATATTACTTTTTTCTCACTTATATCTAATACATTCCTAAACCCTAAACCGCTTGTATTTGATATGTTTTCTAGGCAATCTAGGATGTTACCATAGCTATTTTGATAATTTATAGTGTCATTGTATGCCTGTAAACCGCCTAATATAAGATTGTGTATTTTTCTATCAGGATTGGATGGGTTTATTGCACTATCTTCAATCAGCTCCCTCATGAGAATTTCAGTTGACCCATTATAATCAATTCTTCCCCAATTAATTCTTTGCCCTAAATAGCCAATAAGAGCTTTACCGACACATGTCATCATTTCCTTGCCTTCCTTGTTGATAGTTAATTTAATAGTTTCAATATAACCTACTGTTTCACTATCCTTGTATATGATATTTCCTCTTTTAAATAAATCTAAATTCTTTTCATTTGCTGATAAATGTAATTCAAATCTTCCTGCCTTATGATAATTCTTGGTAAAGATAAAAGATGTAAACATATCAACTGCCCCTAACATTACTAAATCTTTACTGTAGATATATAGATCCATATCTACACCCCCAAATAGTTGTTATGGTAGTAAATATCAATATCTAAGTTCTCTAGCCCACTATCAGCATCATACCTTAAAAGATTATCACCCGGATCTAGTTGTAGAAACGTCTTTCCACCACCAACAATATCAATAAATTCTAATATATCAGTTGATACACCATTTAATCTGCTAGTTATACCTTTACTCCCCTTATTGGTATTTATGGATATTCTTTCACCTGATACCATTGCTTTATTTATTTTTATAAACTCTCTTGTATTAACATTAAATAAAGATGGATTTTCCACTGTTCCTCTAGCCTTAAATTCAATCTTCATGCCCGTTTCAACATTGCCATGATTGATTATGTTGACTATTAAATTAGGCTCTCTGTATCCCATTATAATAGGCTCATTTTCAGGGATAATCAAAGGGAAATGGAACGCACCTCGCCAAAGTGCAATCTCTGCTTTTGATTCTGATAAATCTTGCCAAAATGGACTTGGGCAAAGGAAATCTATTAGAAAGTCTTGATACTTGAATGTGCTTATCCTTTTATTGAATGTCGGTGCTTTTATAACGCTACACCTTATTTTTCTTTTTAGATTTCCATATTCATAATGTAACCAGCCTTTTATTTTTGGATTAAATGTTTGTAGTAATTTCAGCCTTTGTCTCTCTATTATATCTTTGGTATCCCCTTTAATAGACCCTATCAATCTTATATTTCTTTCATCTAAGGTACTTCCTGCTAAAGTAGTTCCATCTTGTCCCATACCTTTAATTCTATAATTTTCTGAATTTATGCCATCTATTCCACTTATGCTTTGTAAAAAAAAGGGGAAAGAATATGCTATATCAATTCTCTGCCCCAAATCATTTATATAAGTTACTTTTTCATGTCTACCTTGCATATTCTCACCTCCTAGTAAAATCCTAATGCCATTTCTTGTTGTTGTCTTTTAATTTGCCTTGATAATTCTGATGGACTTGCTTGAGGGGTGTAAACATTTATAGTTGTGTCACCCTTCGGAATTTTGCCATAATCTATTTCAGTAGAGTTATATATTTCATTTTTTACTACTGGGACTATGCCCTTAGCTGATACCCTTAATTCTGGCATAGCTTTTTCTATTCCATCAATAAAGCCACTAATCATATTAGCTCCCCAATCAACTATAAATCGGCCATCACCTTTTTTAGTAGGAGATCCAAATCCTAGAAAGTCTTTTACTCCCCCTATCACATTAGACACAGCATTGCTTACTGCACTAGCCATTGATTTGATACCATCTATAAAACCACTAACTAGGTTTTTGCCCCAATTAAAGGCATCTGATATCATCCCTGTAAATAAATCAGTGATACTTTTAATTAACCCTTTTATTATTGTGATTAATAATCCTACAGCCCCTTCTATTGTATTCCCTAGTATTTTCCATATACTATCCCATATTTGCACAATAGCACTTTTTAACCCTTCCCAATCTCCTGTAAAAAATGATGTAAAAGCTTGGATTATGCCTTTTATTAAGTTAATAGCACCATCTATAATATTTTTTACATTCTCCCAAACTTGCTTCATTGCATCCCTAAATTCTTCGTTGGTTTTCCATAGTGATATTATTATGGCTATTATGGCTGTTATGGCTGCTATTGCTACCCATATTGGGCCTGTTATAGCCGCAATGACTGCTGATAATCCTCCAGTTGCTCCTGTAGCACTTCCTAATCCTGCTACCATTGGTGCAAATAGCTTAATTAAAGATGACAACCCTGTAGACATCTTGCCAACTAATATTAATAAAGGACCTATTGCAGCTGCTAACCCTGCAACTATAAAAATAGTCTGCTTCATGCTATCATCCATGTTAGCAAATTTAGTCGTTAATTCTGATATTACTTCTGCTACTCTTTCAATTATAGGGGCTATTACCTCCCCAAATTCCATTATTGCGTTTTTAACTTGGGTTGTTGCCTTTTGTATTTTATATAAACCATCTTCCATAGTTTCAGCATTTTCAGCTGTTTTGCCTGTTGCGTTATTCATATCATCAAGCGATTTAGTATATCCTTCCACTCCACCTGATAATAAAGTTACTGCTGCACTTCCTGCTGTCATACTTCCAAACATATCCTTTAGACTTAATTCATTGTCTTTGGCATGTTCGTCAATTAATCCTAACACTTCCCCTACATTCATCCCCTCATCAACTAATTGTTTAAAAGACTTGCCAGTCATTTTCCTTAAAGCTTCATCTGTCTTACTCCCAGTCTTACCCATTTCTGCCAGCATAGAGTTTAAATTAGTAGTTGCTAGATTAGCATTTTGACCCTTAGCTGTTAGGATTGCGTAGGATGCCCCAAGTTCATCAAGATTAACTCCTAGGCTTGATGCTGTAGGTACTACTCTACCTATAGACTTCCCTAGCTCATCAACTGATATCTTACCCTTATCTTGAGTTTGCACGAATATATCGTGTATCTTTGATACATCAAAGGCTTCATCTCCATAAGCATTTAATACTGTAGTAGTTGCATCTATAGCAGTCTCCATATCGGTAAATCCTGCCCTAGTCAAATCTATTCCGCTCCTAACAAATTCTAGGACTTTTTCAGATTCAACTCCTGCTGATAAAGCGGAATAAATAGACTCCGCTATTTCTGTTTGTGCTATACCACTAGCATTTGATATTGCCCTTACTTCTTCCTCAATTTTACTTACTGGCAATATGTCACCATCTGCTAAGGTAGATACCTTTTTTATACTATGTTCTAAGTCTAAGGCCATCTTAGCACCAGCACCACCTATGGCTACAATAGGAGCTGTTACCTTTTTTGTTAAACCCTTACCTACATCAGTTGCTTTTTTTCCAAACTTATCAAGGCCATCAGTAATACCTTTCCAGTCCATTTCTTTTAATTGTTTATTTAGCTTTTTTAGTTCTTCTTCTGCTCTTATAACCTCTCTTTGAATTGCTCTATACTGGTCCTCTGCAAGCTCACCTTTAGCAAATTGTTCTTGTGCTTGTTTCTCTGCCTCTTTCAAGGTTTCAAGTTTCTTGGATGTGTTATCTATGCTTTCAGCTAGTATTTTTTGCTTTTGTGCTATTAAATCTGTATTGCCAGGGTCCAGTTTTAAAAGCCTTTCTACATCCCTTAGTTCTGACCTTAAGTCTCTTGTTGTTTTATTTACTTCACCTAGGGCCTTATTAAGTGCGGTGGTTTCCCCACCTATCTCTATTGTCAAACCTTTGATTTTATTAGCCACTATCTCACCTGCCTTTTAAAAGCTATCAAAATCTTCTTGTGTAGCTTGTCTGGTTTCTTCTACCTTTTCATCTTCTGATAGATTTTGATTATTCCATTCTGTTATATAGCCGATTATCATCCCTATTGTTAAATCATTAAAATCCTTCAAAGAAATACCCCTTTTTAAGGCTGCAACCATTATAGTTTCGGTTGTCATTTCAAGAGGGGTATTATCTTCATCTTCTATTTTTTTTTACTTGGTACGGTGGACTTAATACATGCAAATATTAAATCCATAACTTCTGGTATAATATCCATTAAAGGAAATTGACTAAATGTATCTAACCAATCCATAGGTGGTGGTAGGTTCGGCTCGGCTGTTTTTGCAAGTGTCCAGATTAAATTATAGAATACCTCTAAATCAAGACTATCTATATTGGTAATTTCTTTAGTTTCCTGATCTATGACTTGTGATAGTCTTAAGATATCCTGTAAAGCATCCCTACCAAATTGTGCTTTGTATCTTAGCAAATAGGCTCCAGTAGATTTAAACTTTACATCTCTGCCATCAATACTAATGATTTTCTCCATATTTATCCCTCATCTACTACAAATTCGTATACACTCTCAAAGAAAGTGTCATATCCAGTTTGGTCTTGTCCTAATTTAGCTTTCACAAACATTGTTTCTGGATGTGGTGTAGCTGTAATATTCAATGTTTCAGTTTGTGGATTGATTTGTGCTTCTTTAGTTTGTCCTTCAATATTAGGTCTAGCAACTGAACAATGATATAGTACATGTCTATTTGCTTTTACATCCCCTGCAAATTGGAATAGTAGTGCTATTTTATTAGGTATAGCATCAGCATCTTCAAACAAGGCTCCATTCTTATCTACCTTGTCATTCATTAC
>CAZFIO010000089.1:0-9061 GCA_964519585.1 uncultured Tissierellaceae bacterium | reverse complement strand
GGGATATGCCGCATGGCTCTGCCATAGAAGGCATAATAAGCATATCAGCCCCTGCATATATCATATGGGCTTCTTTGTTGTTGAAATAAATTCTTGATGCTAATTTATCTGGATATCTGCCTTGGAAATATCTAAACATATCTTCATATTCCCTATCACCTGTGCCTAAAACAATTACCTGTATATCCTCTTGGAGTAGTTCATCCAATATATATTTTACCAAATCTAGGCCCTTCATAGCTACTAGTCTTGATACCATAGCTAAAACTGGAACATCCTTGGTTGGTAAATGGTATAACTTTTGTAATTCGTTTTTATTCTTTTGCTTGAATTCTATAGTTTTAAATTTATAGTTTCTGGAAATGTTTTTATCCTTTTCTGGATTGTATAAGTCATAATCTATACCATTTATAATCCCTACTAACTTATCCTCATGTTTTTTTATAATCCCTTCTAGTTGTTCTCCGTAGTAGGACTCTTTTATTTCCTCCGCGTATGTTTTTGATACTGTGGTTAATATATCTGAATATACAATCCCTGCCTTCATAAGATTTATCTTATCATAAAACTTTAATCCATCATCCCTATAATAATCCATAGAAAGTCCAGCCACTTCTTCTAATATTGATATATCAAAGACACCTTGATATTTTAAATTATGAATGGTAAATACTGTTTTTATCTTCCTATAAAAGTCATCCCCCTTAGCAAAGTCTTTAATATAAAGTGAGACTAAGCCACTATGCCAGTCATTAGAATGTACTATAGAATCCCCAAAGTCAATTTCCTTAAGCAAGATTGCCACTGCTTTTGAAAAAAATATAAACCTTTCTCCATCGTCATATTCTCCATAGATATTGTTCCTTTTGAAATAATATTCGTTGTCTATAAAGTAATGCTCTACCCCTTCATGCATAAGGGAGAATATACCTACATATTGACTTCTCCAGCCTAGATCTACATAGAATTCCCCTAGCTTTTTCATTTTATCCTTAAAACTTTTATCTATAGCAGAGTATAGGGGCAACACCACCCTTATATCATTTCCTATTTCTTTTAGGGCTTTTGGCAGAGAACCGGCAACATCTGCAAGCCCTCCAGTTTTTATAAAAGGAGAAGCTTCCGAAGCAACATATAATATTTTCATAATATCAATCCTTTTTTATACTTTTGTACTTTTCTACTACGTAGGGCATGATGCCACTTCCTGCAATTCTTGCACCTTCCTCAATAATTGTCCGCTTATCTAGTATTGAATTTACAACCAAGGCCTCATCTTCAATCTGAGCCTTTTGCATGACTATTGAGTTTTTTACAACGGCTCCCTTGCCAACCTTTACCCCCCTAAATATAACTGAATTTTCTACCTCACCTTCAATTATGCAACCATTGGCAATTAAAGAGTTTTGTACGTTGGAACTTTCAGTATAAAGAGTGGATGGTTCATCCTTGGTTTTTGTGAATATAAGTCCCCTATCAAAGAATAGTTCCTTTGATATTTCCCTTTTTAATAGGTTCAAATTTGCATCATAAAAGGATTTTAAATCCCTGATTACTTCCACATGACCCTGGAATTCAAAGGAATTAATTTTGTAGTCAGATTTATATTGTAACATAGCTTCCCTAAAAGATCTTGCATTTCCCTTCTCTATGGAAGCCTTAATTATATTTATAAATACCTCTTTCTTTATAAAGCCCATACTAAGAAAATGGTTGAAACTCTTTTCAGTCCCTAAGTTCAACCCCATATTTATCATGTTTCCCTTCTTATCTAGATGGAGTTTATCAGTGTTTATTAGTTCTCCCATTGGATCATATTGTTTCTTATATATAAGTGAAATATCTGCATCCGTATCTTTAAATTTCTTAAAGGCCTTATTTAAATCTATCTTTGCAATTATACTTGGGTTTGCCATATAAACATATTCTTCTCTTATTAGATTAAGAAATTCCAGTGTAGAGTAAAATTGCGGTATTTCTCCCGTTTGCATATCTATTTCCTCATTATAAACAGGGGGAAATAGGATTAGACCGTTAAATCTTCTATTTAAGTCCCAGGGCTTTCCGTTTCCAACATGGTCCATGGTTGACCTTATCTTATCACCAGTATATATAGCTATGGTCTGTAATCCGTGGTTGACCATGTTTGAAATTGCAAAGTCAATTAACCTATATCTGCCGCCAAAAGGCAACATATAGCCAGGACGATGTTTGCATAATCCACCAAAGTTTTTATCTTCCTCACCGTAGCTTATAATTCCTAAACACTTTTCCATTCTTTCCCCTCCTTTATTCTACAGATATGCCTTCTTGGGATACTAGGTATATATTTGAATCGTCTCTTTCGCCAACCTTAGTATTACTTTTTATTCTTGTTCCCTCCAATACTATAGCATTATTTATAAGAGCTCCTTTTTCAATTACACAATTTGAAAATATTACAGAGTTATTAACTATAGCTCCCTCATCCACTAGAATTTCACTAAATAATATACTATTGTTTAACTCTCCTCTAATATTACAGCCTTCGTTAATAAGGGAATTATTTACTATTGACCCTCTTGCTATATATTGAGGTGGTAGGTTTCTGTTTCTTGTATATATTCTCCAGCTTCTATCATGAAGGTCCAAGGTGTTGTCTTCTTCTAACAAGTCCATATTTGCTTCCCAATAGCTCCTTACTGTTCCAACATCCTTCCAATAGCCGTCAAACTTCCATGCATACATATCCTTACCATCCTTAAGCATGGTTGGTAGTACATTTTTCCCAAAATCATGGTCTGATGACTTATCATTGTAATCCTTTATAAGATACTTTCTTAATTCATCCCAATTAAACATATATATACCCATGGAGGCCATGTTGTTTTTAGGTTTTTCTGGCTTTTCTTCAAACTCTACTATCCTACTGCCTTCATTTACATTTATAATTCCAAATCTTGGTGCCTCCTCCCAGGGTACTTCTATTACTGCAATAGAAACATGGGCTTTCTTTTCCATATGGTAATCAAGCAAGTGATTGTAATCCATCTTATATATATGGTCACCTGATAAAATTAATACATATTGGGGATTTATTTCATCTATATAGTCAATGTTTTCATATATGGCATTTGCAGTGCCTGTATACCATCTACCCCCATCCTCAGATGTAAAAGGAGGTAAGATTCGAAGTCCACCAAAGTTTCTGTCATAATCCCATGAAGACCCTATACCAATATGGGTATTTAAGAGGTAAGGCTTGTATTGGGTCAAGATCCCAATATCTGAGATTCCAGAGTTAGTAGCATTACTTAAGGCAAAGTCTATAATCCTATATTTGCCACCAAAGGGAACTGCAGGTTTTGCAATTTTACTAGTTAGGGCTTTTAGCCTTGAGCCCTGCCCACCAGCTAAAAGCATTGCAACAACTTTCTTTTCAATCATTATCCATCACTCCTTTTTTAAATATACTCCTCCTAGTCCAGGTAAATCTACAAACAATGAATTGTCCCTTCCATGATGGGATGCTTTCTTAGACAGGTAGACTTCTTCTTCCTTTATTGTCCCACCATAAATCTCCTGATTGCTATTGAATATTACCTTATAGGGCCCCTCTTCATCTACCCCTATAGGATAGGCAGGTCGCCTAATTGGTGTAAAATTCAAGGCGACAATAGTCCTGTTACCTTGCTTGTTTCTTCTTTCAAATATGATAATACTTTCTTTATGATTGCTATGTTCAATCCAAGAAAAGCCCTCATAGGATGTATCTACAGAATAGAGGCAATCTTCACTCTTATAGATGATATTTAAGTCCCTTACAAATCTTTGCATTTTCTTGTGCATGTCATAATCTAACAAAAACCAATCCAACTCCTGCCACTCATTCCATTCGATAAATTGTCCAAACTCGCTACCCATAAAGGTAAGTTTTTTACCCGGATGACCATACATATACATATATAAAAGTCTTAGATTTGCAAACTTATCTTCATAGCTACCTGGGGACTTGTCTAATAAAGACTTCTTTCCATGGACAACCTCATCATGGCTAAGGGGTAGAACATAATTTTCTGAGAAGGCATAGGTGATAGAAAAAGTTAGGGCTTGGTGTTTGTCTTTTCTAAAATAAGAATCTGTTTCTATATAATCCAATATATCATTCATCCATCCCATATTCCATTTATAGTTAAATCCTAGCCCACCCTCATGAATTGGTTGGGTAACCAAGGGCCAGGCAGTTGATTCCTCTGCAATCATCATGGTAGATGGAAAGTAATTGAAAACAGTTTTATTTAAAATTTTTATAAAGTCTATGGCTTCTAGGTTCTCCCTACCATCAAATTTGTTTTTTAAATTTTTATTTATCATATCTAAATACAATATATATGCCACAGCATCAATTCTTAGACCATCAATATGGTAATAGTCATGCCAAAAAATTGCATTGGAAATTAGAAAACTTAGAACTTCAGGCTTAGAAAAATCAAAGTTCATAGTTCCCCAAAGCTTGTTTTCAGCCAATTCAGCATTTTCAGATTCAAAACATGCTGTCCCATCAAATCTTCTTAGACCAAAATCATCCTTACAAAAATGAACAGGTACCCAGTCTAAAATCACACCAATATTATTCATATGACACTGATTAACAAAATACATGAAGTCCTTAGGCGAACCGAATCTACTTGTTGGAGCAAAGTATCCAGTGACCTGGTATCCCCAGGACCCATCATAGGGGTGTTCCATTATGGGCATTAATTCTATATGGGTATAGGACATTTCCTTAACATAATTTATCAAGTCCTTTGCTAGTTCTCTATATGAGTAAGGATCACCATCTGTCTTTTTCCTCCAAGACATTAGATTAACTTCATATATAGACATTGGCCTATCATAGTTTGGACCCCTTTTCTCTATCCATTCACTGTCAGTCCATTGAAAGCCTTTAAGATCATAATACTTGGACCCAGTGTAGGGCCTTGTTTCTGCATGAAAAGCATAGGGATCAGACTTATATATCTCCTCACCCTCTTGTGTAACTATCCTATATTTATATGTATCAAACTCCTTAATATGCCTCAGGCAAATATTCCATAGCCCACTCTCACCGATTCGTCTTAGGGGTAAGTTAGCCTTATGCCAGTTATTAAAGTTCCCTGTAAGAAATACTTGCCTAGCATTTGGTGCCCAAACCACAAACCTTACACTGTCTTCTATCTTGTGGGCACCCAAAAATTCATAGGATTTATAATATGTACCTTGATGAAACAAATAAGCGTCCATCTCACCATCCTTTATATAATGAAACATAATAACACCCCCTCTTAGTGACCTAATATTCAAGCCCATCTTTATATACATATACCCAAAATAGAAATCTTGTATCTCAGTTGGTTTTATTAAAACACCCATAAAATTTACTTGTTCATATAGAAGATATCTTCCTTGAAAACTGCAAGAAAATAAGATTAAGTAACACATTAGACAAATTTTGAATATATTGTCTATGAGAAATATTTTAAAGGAGGTAAAAAAATGTCTTTAGATAGAAGGCCCCATTGTGAGAATGAATCTTTACTACCAATATCTGACAAATGTTGTACTGGTACTACCGGTTGTGAGTGGGATGGTACCTTAAGAAATGTAGTTACTGAACCCATATTTGTACAAAAAGTTTATGATTCGGCTCTTTTTAACCTGCAAGCTTTGAGCACAATCAACAATGTTTGCTTTTCTCCATCCATACCTTCAGGCTCTGTAGTGGAGAATATTATAGATATCAAATGTAGGAAGTATTTTAATCCATCCAATATAAATGATATTCGTAATTTCACCCTAGAACCAGAAACAATACTTTCAGGCGGAGAGTTCTTAAAAGATAAAAATGGTAAGTATGTTGAGGTAGTAGGACCAGATGGACTGTCAAGCGAACGTCTAATATATGCTGATACTGAAGAATGTGATGTTCGAGGTAGAGGTACACCTGTTTTTGGTACCCAGAAAGTCAGAATAAGAGGAAATATTCTAATTTCAATTACATTAAGAATCCGAGACCATAGAGGAAGAAGGAGTAATTTCAGGATTACAGCCAATGTTCCTATAGCTCCACCAACTTCACCATTAATCCTAACTAACTTCTTTGAGTTATGTATACCATCAGTTGATAATTCAGCATTCTTCCCTAGATTTACCGAGTTTTGCAACGTCCTATGTGAAACTAGATTAGCGACTAATAATATAGGTAGAGACTTTAAGATTTGTCCAGAAACAGGCACAATTAAGGCTGATTTAATTATTGCCCTATGTGCTACTTGTGAAAAGAAGATTATTCTTCCAAGTCAATTATGCGTATTATCAACAGGATTCCCAAAACTATCTCCATCAGTGTCACCAATATGTACTACTTTCCCAAGTTTATTCCCAAATCAAATTGACGAAAGTTCTCAAGTTGACCCAGATGAAGATAGCTGCTCTAGTGGTTGTAGTGAAATCGGTGGAAGACCATTTAGTTTTTCATTGCATGAAGATTAATCAAAGAAGTAGGCAAAGCCTACTTCTTTATATATTCTTCTAAATTGTCTATACTACAACTTTCTATATTAATATCATGCTTATCAATTATACTGGTATACTTAAGACCTGAAGCAGTAAGTATACACACTAGGCTATCGGTATTATTCAAGTATCCATTTTCCTTAAGCTTTTTTACCCCTGCTAGACTTGTGGCAGATGCAAATTGAGCAAAGATACCTATACTGGCCAATCTTGCCTGGGCCTGTAGAATTTCATCATCTGTAACCCCTACAACAGTTCCCCCAGTTCTTTTTATCAGCCTTAAACTTGCATTCCCACTTGGGGGATAAGGGTTTTCTATGGCCTTAGCCATAGTATTAGGGTCATTTACCCTGGAGATTTTATCTGTATTGTCCTTAAATGCATTATATATAGGAGAACATCCTGAGGCTTGGACAATAATTAGTTTAGGTAGCTTCTTGATTATTCCAGCCTTCATAAATTCTCTAAAACCTTTTGCTATACCCCTTATATTGCCTCCCGCACTAGTTGGAACAACAACATAATCAGGCATATCAAAATTTAATTGCTCACATATCTCAAAAGCAATACTTTTGGATCCCTCTACCCTAAGGGGAACATCTGAATTTATAAAATATATATTATTTTCCCTGCCAATTCTTAAACTTTCACTATATAAGCTGCTATAGTCACCGTCGACCTTGATTAGTTTAGGATTATAAATTCCAATAGGATTTAGCTTTTCTAAGGTCATTCCTTCCTTAACCAGTATGTATGTATCAAGTTTTGCTTTAGCACCATAAGCAGCAACAGATGTAGCCATATTGCCGGTAGAAACAGTACCTATACCCTTATATCCAAGATTTTTTGCCCTAATAACACCAGCTAGAGTTCCTCTGTCCTTAAAGGACCATGTAGGGTTTATTCCTTCATTTTTAAAATAAATACTAGCTATATCTAATTCCTTGCTTAAATCACTGGAGTAAATTAAGGGGGTGAAACCTTCTCCTAAACTTAGTTTATCTTCATTGTCTAGGAAGGGGTAGAAGTCCCCATACCTTTCAATTATAGATTGATTTAATACATTGCCTTCTCTTATTTTACCCTGGTTAACCTCCTCAACTTCCAAAGGCTCACCACATGTTCCACATCTTTGATCAGGTGTTTCGCCACTATAGGTTTCCTTACAATTTGTACATTTTAAACTTAATTTCACCATCCCAATCCCCCTTTTCTTGCTATATAAATATCATAACATTTTACCTAGAAATAATAAAGTCCATTCTCTACTATACAAATAGAGATTTTTAGAATAAAATAGGTAAGAGGTGAAAATGTGGATATAATTACAAAAGAAGTAGGATACATAGATATTGAAATGAGTAAAAAACTCGAAAAGAATATGTGTTTTATAGATATTGAAACTACTGGATTAAATAGGGATAATGACATAATATATTTGATCGGAATTTTGTACTATGATATGGATATGTCCTCTTGGAAAATTAAGCAGTACTTTGCAGAAGATTTAAAAGACGAGGTAAGGGTTTTACAAAATGCTATAGAATATATATCCAGTTTCTCAACCCTTGTTTCCTACAATGGGGATTCGTTTGATATTCCTTTCATCAAACATAGGTTAAAGTTACTAAATATTTCTTGGGATCTACCTAGGGATAGGTCCCTAGATATATATGCTATATTAAGAAAAAACAGAATGTATTTAGATATGAATAGCGTAAAATTAACAACAGTGGAAAGATACCTAGGTATATTTAGAGAAGATATATATACAGGAAAAGATTGTATAAGTTTTTATAGGGATTACATTCTTAATGGTAATAAGGCATTAAAAGAAAAAGTTTTAAAGCATAATTTTGATGACTTGTATTATCTTTTACCTGTCTTAAATATTTTAGATAAGTTGGAAGAAAAGAAAACTTTTTATATTAGCCATAATAACGTAGATTATCCTTTTCTTATGGAGGAAATAGAGCTTATAAATGATTTTCTTATTATTAAAGCCAGGACTAATGAAACTATCTTTCATAATTCATACCACTATAGCAATAGATACAAAATTATAATTAATAATGAAAATAAAATAGAAGTAAGTCTAGAAGTATCAAGAGGTCTAATTGCTCCCACTGAAGAAGCCTTGTATATCCAAAACAGTAAGTTTGGAATTAAAGGATTCATTGGAGAAAAATATAATTACAATATAGGAGAAGATATAACAATTATCACAATTGGAAAGAAGTATATGATAGGCAATATTAAAAATATACTGGCTATTCTTATAGAAAACATTCTCTAGGATTGCCTTAGCAAACTAACCATGATAACCCTAAAATGCTTTCAGATTTATAATTCTTTATATATAAAAAACAGACCTCATGGTCTGTTCTTTTTTGGTGGGCCTTCAGGGACTCGAACCCCGGACCTACCGGTTATGAGCCGGGCGCTCTAACCGACTGAGCTAAAGGCCCAAGTGGTGGGCCTGGGTGGACTCGAACCACCGACCTCACGCTTATCAGGCGTGCGC
>CAZFIO010000088.1:6548-9104 GCA_964519585.1 uncultured Tissierellaceae bacterium | reverse complement strand
AAGAAGATAAGAACCTCCTTATATATAAGGCCTAAATTATTTAATTCTTTCCTTAAAATCTCCCGATTAATCTTACCTATTATTCTTTCTTCCACATTTTCATCAGAAATTTGGATGTCTTCATAGGGAATACTAGTTTCCATCTTAAACCTATCCTTAAGTATATTTTGAGAAATCCTGTATATCCATGTATAGAGGGAACTTTTGCCCTTGAATTTTTTTATAGACTTAAAAACCCTTATAAAGGTTTCCTGGACTATATCCTCAGCCTCCTTTTCATCTCCTGTCATAAGGAAAAGGGTCCTTAGGAGTTTATTTCCATAAAGATTGATTAGTTCTACATAGGCTGCTTCATCCTTGTTTTTAAGTTGTACTAGAAGTTCTTTTTCTCCCAAGACCTTGACCCCCTTTACCATTAGACTGAAATTTTCCAAAAAGGTTGCATGATTATTATAATTATTATATCAAATATTTACAGACGCTTTTTATGATATGATAAATATGGTATATTAAATCGTAATTAATGTATATTTATAAAGGTAAACCTTTAAGTTGGTCAGGTTAGGCGGGTGTGGGGCCCAAATTTTGTTTATATAAATAATCCCGATAAGATATAGGAATTATTAATAGAAACTAGGTTAAGTATAGAATATAAGAGGGTGTATATTAGCATGAGGAAAAAAGGATTAAATATAGTCAAAAAAATTATATATGGTTTTTGGGTCTTGTTTTTATTTAGCTTGCTTATCTTTATTGTAAGTAATAATTTACTGACAGTTTCAAAATACAAGCTTCAATATGAAAATCTGCCAGAATCTTTCCAAGGCCTGAAAATAGTCCACCTATCGGATCTCCATAGTAAAAGCTTTGGTAGGAATAATAGGAGGTTGGTCAGAAGAATAGATAAAGAATCTCCAGATATCCTTGTTATGACAGGGGATATGGTAAACTCCACAGATGAGGATTTTGGAATTTTTATAGATCTTTCTAAAATCTTGGCAGATAAATATGACAGCTACTATATAGTAGGTAATCATGAGCAGAACTTAGATGATAATAAACTTCAAGTCTTATATGATGGCTTAAGTCAAGCAGGGGTCCATATCTTGGACAATAGTAAGATTAGCCTTAACCGTGGGTCAGAAACTATAGACCTATATGGTCTTTGGTTTAATCTTCGTTACTATAGTGATCAAAGAAGTGAATTTATAAGAAATCATCCCGAGGATTATTATTTTTCTCTAGATAAGATAGAAACTATTTTAGGCAAGAAGGATCCTGATAGCTTTACTATCCTATTGACCCATAATCCAGTATATTTCCCTACCTATATAGATTGGGAAGCAGACCTAACCTTGACAGGCCATATCCATGGGGGGATGTTAAGAATCCCTTTTTTAGGGGGAGTATTTTCTCCTGAAAAAACCTTCTTTCCAGAATATGATGCAGGAGATTTTGAAGAAAACAAGAGACATATGATTGTAAGCAGGGGCCTTGGCAATGGTAATGTAGGTATGAGGTTTTTCAATTGTCCGGAGATTGTGGTTATAGAGATGAATTAACAATAGTTGAACAGTAGTTGAACGATTGGGGAACGATTGTTTAACGGTTGTAAAAGAGGGGGTCTCTCGGCTTCGCTGGAGATGACACCACCGTCTTATTAACATGGGTACGGTTTGGAGTGATATATTGGACAAGTATATTGAGGATATTGTAGGGGCGGACGCCCCTGTCCGCATTTTAATTTTAAAAACTTTCAGATTTTACAAATATTCACCCAGATTTCCTGTCTTTATAGGTGAAGGGGAGAATTTTGCGGGGGAGGCATTTATATGGAAGATTTCGAGATAATTGACTTATATAATTCAAGGAATGAAAGAGCCATAAAAGAAACTCAAGACAAGTATGGGAGAATGCTCCACTCCATATCCTACAATATCCTCTTCAACAATATGGATAGTGAAGAGATGGTAAATGATACCTACAATAAGGCCTGGAATGCCATACCCCCTGAAAGTCCCACTTATTTAGGTGCCTATCTAGCTAGAATTACCCGTAATCTATCTATAAATTTATGGAAAAGTAAGAGGGCTCTAAAACGATACGATGGTGTGGAACTACTATTATCTGAGCTGGAAGATTGTATTCCTAGTAATGAGAGTCTAGAAGATATCCTAGAGACTAAGGAAATAACAAAAGCTATAGACAACTGGCTTGGATCCTTAGGTAAGGATGATAGGGTCTTATTTTTAAAAAGGTATTGGTATGGAGAGTCTTTAAATTCCTTGGCCAAGGAAGCTGGAACTTCAGCCAACAAGTTGGCTGGAAGGATCTATCGTTTAAGGGAGTCCTTAAGAAAATTTCTTGAGAAAGAGGGGATTTTCATATGAAAGTTGAGAAGATTTTTGATGCCATAACAGGAGTCAAGGATGAATATATAGAAGAAGCAAGAAAAAGCAAACTAGAAAAACAAAGTTTCAAATGGAAACCATGGCTAGGCCTTGCTGCTTGCCTGATAATAGTAGTTGGGATTGGAGGAAGCTTACTCAGATGGAG
>CAZFIO010000088.1:0-6538 GCA_964519585.1 uncultured Tissierellaceae bacterium | reverse complement strand
AGACCACCTTTTGGAGGCAGTTCAGGCAGCCCGGGGGGTGGGGCAGGTAATTCAGATGGTGGGGCTGGTCATGATGGTTCTACTGTTTTTATGTCCTATGCAGGTCCAGTTTTCCCCTTAATATTAGGAGAAGTAGATGAAGATATAGAAGCTGATAGAAATATTTCCTATGACTTTTCCCTAGCCCATGAGGATTCATTAAGGGTATGGGGGTCTAGGGTTGAGGACTCCTATATACTAGAAAACACAAGCAATGAAGGTAAAACTCTTAAGCTAAGATATCCCTTTGTAGCTAGCTTTAGTGAACTAGGAAAATATACTCCCACTATAAATCTTAATGATCAGGAGATAGAAACCACACCCTATGCAGGCGGTTATACTGGCGGTTTCTATGGAGCTGGAGGCATAGATGATGAAAAGGGAAGCCACAACCTACTAGCCTTAGATAGTTGGGAGGGATATAAGAGCCTTTTAGAAAGTGGCTCTTATGAGAAAAATGCCTTTATGCCCTATCCTCAACTAAATCAAAAAGTTACAGTTTACAGATTCAAAGATTTTCATGCCCCAGAAGAATATGATGCAGCAACCCAGGCAATTTCTTTTACTATTAATCAGGAAAAGACGATTATTTTAACCTATGGATTTAATGGTGGTGAATTTAGAGATGACGGATTTAGAAGGTTTTCATATTTTGTACCCAGGAAGGAATGGGTATATAGAGGCGACAAATATCTGATTGTTATTGGTGAGGATATTGGAGACTATGATTTACAGGGCTATAAAGATGGTGCTTGTGAAAAGGGCAATGAACTGGAAGGGGTCTCTACTAAAATTATAAAGGAAGAAAAGATACTTTCAGAAGTCATGGATGAGATAGTTGGAAACTTCTTGGATTTATTTGGTGAAGGAGAGTATGAAGGGGATAAAAAAGATATAATCCCAAGACAAATGTTCCTTGGTTCAGTTTCAGAATTTATGATGAAATATAGTTTGATTTCACCTTCTAAAACTGACCGTTATGACTTTGGCATGTTGGAAGATGTGATTTCTGATGCCAAGTCTATAAAAAGAGTATTTTACTTGGAATTTGAAGCTGAGATTCCAGCCAAGGAAAACATTGCAATTTTAGCTAGTATGCATAAGAATCCATCCTATGATTTCTACTGTTCTAACTCTAAAAGCCAAGGCATCCAGTCCTATGATATGGTTACCAGGCTAGGAAGTAACTTGAATCTCAGGGACTTAAGCGCAGAATTAAAATCTACAGAAGAAATAGAGATAGTAAATCAAAACTTTGGTTTTAATTTAGAAGAAGGTTTAACCAAGGTCCAATTAGAGTTAGATATTGAACATTATTATTTGGAGATAAAAACGAATAAATAGGCATTAATTAAATTCTAAAGTGGTCCAGGAATATTCCTAGGACCATTTTTTGTTAATCTTTTTAAAACTAATGCATTTTGCTTACAAAAGGTATATAATAAAAATTATATTAGTAAGAAAGGATGCTTGTAATATGGGTAGAACATCTAGTAAGCGCCAAAGAGTAAATCAGAAACTAAGAAAAAAGAGATTTATATACATATGTGTTGCTATAGTAATTTTCGTAGGACTATTAACAATTCTAGGATTTAGGCATTATAACAAATTAAAAAATCCACATGATTTATTTATACCTAAGGATAAGGATAAGGGTGAAGAAGACCCAGATATAGATATAAACGGTCAATTTGATAGGAATACTATAAATATTCTTATGGTTGGATTTGATAGAGACAAGGGTAGAAGTAAAACAGAAAGTGTTTTTAGAACGGATACTAATATACTATTAAGTATAAATTTAGAAAAAGAGACAGTGGATATGTTGTCTATACCAAGGGACTCTTATGTAACCCTAGCCAATAGGGGAAATAAGGACAAGTTCAACTCCGCCTATGTATATGGTTATATAGATGGAAAAGATGACAAAAATGCCAGCGGGTATAAGAACCTGCTAGATACTACTAAAAATTTGCTAGGAGGAATCCCTATATACTACTATATAGGTGTAGATATGGATGTAGTTGTAGAAATTGTTGAGGCCCTTGGTGGGGTAGAGATTGATGTGCCTGCTGATGCTACAGATGCAAAAAGAGGGGTCCATGTAAAAAAAGGCCTTCAAATTATGGATGGTAAGACCCTGTTAGGTTATGCTAGACATAGGAGACTAAGGGATGGAGATATAGACAGGGTAAGAAACCAGCAAAACATCATAATGTCTATCTTTAATACCCTGAAAAAGTCAAATATGTTTAAATCCTTACCTAAAATATATAAAAGTCTCATGGACAACATAGATACAAATATGGATTTCAACCAACTATCTGCCCTAGCCCTATTTGGCAAGGACTTAAACAAGGAAAATATAAGGATGCATATGTTGCCTGGGGATTTCGGGGAATATAACCATATATCCTACTGGATAGTTAACCAGAAAAAGAGGGTAGAATTAATAGAGGAACTATTTAAAATAAAGGTTAGCCCAGATAAACAAGACCCCTTAAGAGAAGTAGTAGAGTCTTTTTATGCAAGCATAAGCAATAATATATTAGAGGTAGGCGGGGAAGGAATAATTGTAGCTGAAGGATCTAGCAATGTAAACAACCACAAAAGATTTAATTCAAGAGATATAGTCTACGGATCAACCAACAATGAAGTAGCCATAGTTACTGGAGAAGGGGTAGTGATTGGTAAAAGTCCTGGAGTGGCAAGCATAAGTGTAAGCATAGGTGGTTTATCTCAGTCTATAGATATAACAGTAGTAGGAGAGAAAGAACCAGATGAAAAGGACCCGGAAGGTAAGGATCCAGAAGAAAAAGAACCAGGTGGAAAAGATCCAGGGGGAAAGGATCCAGATGAAAAAGAACCAGGTGGAAAAGACCCAGGGACAAAAGATCCAGATGAGAAAGAACCGATTGATAAGGATCCAGGTGACAAAGACCCAGGAATAAAAGATCCAGAAGAGGATATCAAGGACCCGGATGAAGGGGATAAAGAGGAAGAAATAGAATATAAAGGTTAGTTATATGCTATAAAGAGGGGTGCAAGGATTTTTATCATGCATCCCTTTATATTTTTTGCATATTTGGGTATAAGTAAGAAAAGAAAGGTGGTGAGAAGTCTAGCATTGGAAATATGCTAGCTAACTATGTCAAAATTTATTGATATTGCCATTAATTTGGCCTTAGAAAATATTGAAGAAGGTGGCTCCCCTTATGGATCGGTGGTAGTTAGGGATGGAGAAATAGTGGGAAGTGGAGTAAATACAACCCATATAAGTCCAGATGTCTCTGGTCATGCGGAACTAATAGCCATTCGTGAAGCACAAAAAAACTTAGGTAGAATCGACTTATCTGACTGTACAATTTATGCTAGTGGCCATCCCTGTCCAATGTGCTTTGGTGCAATTATGATGTCAGGGATTAAGAAACTTGTCTATGCAAACTCTCTTGAAGAAGCCTCAGAAGCTAGTGGAAGTACCATATCCATAGATATATATGAATACCTTAAGGGAAAGAGGGATGCTATTGGCCTAGAAATTAAACATATACCTATAAAAAATGACGAGTTTAATCCTATGAAGGTCTTGACTAAAAATAAAGAAAGATAATCCAGTGGTCTATCCACTGGATTATACTTATAAGCCAAAATATGAGCATTAGATATATATTTTTTAATCTTATCATTTCTTGGGGATTGCCACAACCCAATCCCAACTGTTTTTTCATCTTTCGCTATATCTTCATAAAAATTATAAACATTTTTTTATTAGATTACCTATCCATTTTCTTCTCTCCATTACTAGAAGTTTTAAGCTAGGTATATTTCATAGTTTATCATATTGTATAAAATATTTGAAAACCTATCAAATAATTATGATATACTATTATATAAATCAAGATAGTAAATACTTAAAACATGATGCATGATACAAAATAGGCATTGCAAAACTATTTGCATTGTGATAAATTATAATCAAGAAAACATTTTCAAAATTATAAATGTTTTTAAATATAAAAAGGGGTGAATTTATGAGTAAAAATCAGGTTAGTCTTGAGAATGGTGGTAGAGACAGTTTTAAGGATCGCTGGGGTTTCATATTAGCTTGTGTTGGCTCATCTGTAGGAATGGGGAATATTTGGCTCTTCCCAACTAGAGTATCTCTATATGGTGGAGGCACATTTATCATTCCATATTTATTTTTCGTACTTATAATAGGTTATACAGGTGTTTTCAGTGAGATGACATTAGGTAGAGCTAACAAAAGTGGTCCTATAGGAGCTTTTGGAAACGCCATGGAATCAGTGGGCAAGGACAAAAAGGTTGGAAATGTTTTAGGTTATATTCCAACAATTGCAAGTTTACTACTGGCTATAGGTTACACTGTTGTTGTAGGATGGATTCTAAAGTACACCTTTGGTTCTTTTACAGGAGCAACCCTAGCACCAGGGTCTATAGATGAGTTTGGTGCAGCATTTGGTGGAATGGCTTCATCCTTTGGCAATACCTTGTGGGTATTTATTGCAATTATAGTTTGCTTTGTAATAATGAATGCAGGTATCTCCAACGGTATAGAAAAAGTAAACAAGATAATGATGCCATTATTCTTCCTACTATTTATAGGATTGGCTATTTATATTTCTACATTACCAGGGGCTTCAGAAGGATACAAGTATATATTTACCATTGATCCAAAGGGTTTAGTGGATCCTAAGGTTTGGATTTTTGCACTGGGTCAAGCCTTCTTCTCCTTATCACTAGGTGGAAGTGGAACAGTTATATTTGGTTCATATTTAAATGAAAAGGAAGATATACTATCAAATTCAATAATCATAGCAGTATTTGATACTTTGGCAGCCCTATTAGCAGCTTTTGTAATCATTCCTGCTATTGCTACTACAGGAAGTCAGTTAGCAGAAGGTGGACCTGGACTGATGTTTATACATCTTCCTAATTTATTTAAAGCCATGCCAGGTGGTGTAGTAGTTACTATAGTATTCTTTGTGGCAGTTTCCTTTGCAGCTATTACATCTATAGTAAACTTATACGAAACATCTATAGCAGCCCTACAAGATGAGTTTAAATTTTCCAGAACTAAAGCTACAGTTACTATTGGAGTTTTAGGACTAGTTGCAAGTTTATTGATCCAAGGTATAGTTGGAGAGTGGATGGATGTTGTTTCCATATACATTAACCCAATTGGTGGAGTACTTGCAGCTGTTATGCTTTACTGGGTATTTGGTGTTGACTATGCCAAGACTGAAATTGAAAAAGGTAGAGAAGGTAAGGTTGGCGGATGGTTTGAGCCAATGACAAAGTATGTATTTGTAATAGTTACAATAGTAATCTATGTAGCCGGAGTTCTGCTAGGTGGAATAGGTTAAATATAAACTTAAATGTTAATGATAATAAAAGCTAGGTAACTTTACCTAGCTTTTATCCATTCATATATAAAATCATAGACTTCATCTTTATTTATTTCATTAAGTAATTCATGCCTTCCACCTTGGTATAGCTTAAGCAATACATCTTTTAGGCCTATATCATTATAGGTCTTATACAATTCCTTTAAAGAGCCTCCATATTTACCTACTGGATCCATATGACCAGATAGGATTAATATAGGAAGATCCTTATTTATACCCTTTAATCTCTCTGGCTTATATAAGTTTTTTAGACCCTTGAATAGATTATAATAGAAGTTTACTGGGGAAATATAGCCAGATAAGTCATCTTCTATATATTTATCTACTTGTGCTTGGTCCCTAGAAAGCCAGTCAAATTTAGTTCTCTTATTATCAACCTTATCATTATAAGATCCAAAGGAAAGCCTATCAAGAAGTTTCGCAGGCTTCCAATCATGAAAAATAGAACTTTGTACAGAGGCTAGGAAACCCCCTGCCTTAATCTCAGGTCCATCCTGCTTGGCGGAACCAGAAAGTATTATTCCACTTATTTCATTTGAATATCTAAGAATATATTCCTGACCTATAAAAGACCCAAAACTATGGGCAAATATATAGAGGGGTAGACCCTTATATTTTTCCTTAATCATAAGTGAGATAATTCTTTCATCCTCCACAATATTGTTAAATCCATCTTCACCTACATAGGCCAAAACCTTATTTTCCCCAAGGGATAGCCCATGGCCCCTATGATCATCTGCATATACTATATAGCCTTTTGAATTCAAATATTTAGCAAAGTCTGCATATCTACCCCCATGTTCAGCCATGCCATGGAAAATTTGGACAATACCCAAAGGATTTTCCACCTGATCCCATACCCTAAGATATATTTGCCAACCATCATTTCCCTGAATAAAGAAGCCCTTTTCCATTTTTATCATCCCCTTTCTAATATAATACCCTTTAAACGATAGCCAAGCAATAGCCAAGCTATGGTCAAGCAATGGTCAAGCAATAGACAACCGATAGGTCAGCTGTAGACCAGCTAGTAAAAGTCAATCTAATAAATAAAAAATAAATAAAAAGATTAC
>CAZFIO010000087.1:6920-9342 GCA_964519585.1 uncultured Tissierellaceae bacterium | reverse complement strand
TTTTAAGAAAATGAAAGATTAGTATAATATAAACTCAAAATGAATAGCGCCTCCCGCTCAAGTAGTGTTTTTGTAGAAAATGATATTACCCAAAGAGAACCTATCCAGTAACTCAAATATGACATATACGCGTAATCAAAATAATACCATAATTGTAACTGCGGCAGAAATGGTAAGATATAAGTATCTCACGGGAACAGATCACTTTACTCACTCATATAATACTGCTGTGCAAAGTACACGGGCGAATATAGATGTAGAAGCGTTGGCACAATAAAATAAGGGTAAGTCATATAGCTGAGTCATTAGACTCAGTTATATGACTTAATGAGGTGATATCAATGAAAATCAAAAAAATCAAGATGAATAAAATAGTCCTTCTATTTATCCTAATTATAGGACTTGTTTTATTCTACTATATAAAAACAAATACTGACAGAAAAAATATAGCTTTTTTGAATGAGTATGGATGGGTAGTTAACACGAAAGGGGCTAAAACTAAAAGTAGCACAATACAAGATGTGGACGTGATGATTAATATAATAAATATAGCATCTGATTTTGACTATATGAAAGCTGAATTATCGGAGATAGGGATTATACTAAATGAAGAAGAGCTTGATAAGGTTAAAATCTATACCTATCAACTGGAACAGTATGGAATAGATGAGGTCTTAAGGGCATCTGTATGGATAGCTAAAGGGAAAATAGTGTTTTCCTACATTGAACCTAGAGATGTTCATATAAGGATGTCTATCTGGCCGGTAAATTATGACTATGAGGAAATTAAGGAAGAACTTCTTATAAATAGGGAAAAGATGCTAGAAGAGTATAATAAATAAGTTAGATTGGCCACTATTTTAAATCTGATAGTTTTTATTAAGAAGTAAACAAGCAAAAAACAACTAAAGTTTCTAAAAGCAAGTTATATACAGGGTTTGAACAGGTTTGACAAAACCAATATAAATGCTATACTATAATAGTATATTTACAATGGGAGTAGGTGGTGGCTGGTGCTGCCTCTGGTCTTCAAAACCAGTGTGAGGCGTTAGGAGCGTCTTAGGTGGGTTCGATTCCCACATACTCCCGCCATAAATCTTATTATTTGTAAGGTAGAAATGAGTTTTCATTTCTACCTTATTTTAGTGAATAATGATTTTAAATGTAAAAAAGGGGTAAAATACGTAATAACTTGTAGTTTTTTGGGAGTGAAAAAAACATGGCTATAAAAATCAGTAGGAAAACAGAATTCGATGACCATAACTGTATGTACAGGGAAATATTCAACAACAAGCATACAGCCATGTTAATTATAGACCCCAAAAGTGGGAAGATTTTTGATGCCAATAGGGCAGCTTGTAATTTTTATGGATATGATTATATTGAATTTCTAAATAAAAGTATTTATGAAATAAATGTATCCACTAAAGAAGATATACTTGAAGACATGTCTAAGGCTAGGGATGGGAGCAATAAATGGTTTAGGTTTAAGCATAGAATAGCCAATGGTGAAGTAAAAGATGTAGAGGTTTTCAGTGGTCCCATAAAATACAAGGAGAAGGATTTACTGTTTTCTATAATACACAATGTTGAAGAACTGGTGAAATTGGAAAGTCAATTTTCAACTAGTAAGATGAAATATGACTATTTATTTAATAATTCTCATGAAGCTATAGCAATACTAGACAATGATTTTATGGTAATAGATATAAACCAAAGTTTTAAAAAAGTATTTCAATATGACCTGGAAGAAATTAGGGGTAAGGATATTACAGATATAGTTTGTGATGACAAGCTTAGCCATATATCCTATGGTTTTAGGGAAAGGGCAAAGGAAGGGCATTTAGTAAGGGCCCAGGTTAAGAGAAGGAGAAGGGATGGTTCACTTGTTGAAGTAACCCTAATGCTGATACCGATTATGGATGAAGGCAAACTAAACGCCATATATTGCATATATTTAGATATGACAGCTATAAAATCTAAGGAAGAGGAAATAAATAAACTTATAAATAAGGACAGGCTTACAAATCTAGGCAGTCGGAATTACTTTATAGATAACCTTGCCAGGCGGATTCTTCTTACAAATGATACAGAAAAGTTTGCTGTTTTAAGCCTAGGTTTAAATGAATATGATGAAATTAATCATGCCCTAGGTAGCCATATAGCTGATGATCTCTTATTATATTTTGCCAATATAATAGAAGAGAACTCAATACCAGAAAATACCCCCAGCAGAATTGACAACAATATTTTTAGTCTTATAATACCAGATTTTAAATCTATAGAGGAGGCTCAAGAACTTGCAAACAGATTTAAAGAAAACTGTGAAAAGCAATTAAAGGTTAGAAAATATGATTTCGACTGTAGGGTAAGTGCAGGTATCTCTGTATACCCAGACCACAGTATTGACGAACTAGGTTTA
>CAZFIO010000087.1:0-6910 GCA_964519585.1 uncultured Tissierellaceae bacterium | reverse complement strand
GAGAGATCTAAATTAGCCCTAGTTAAGTCCATGGAGGCAGCTGGCAGCCAAACAATAAGGTATGAAGAATTTCTTGTTAGGGAACTGCAGGAATCATTTTGGTTGAAACAAAACCTTGCCCACGCTGTTAAAAACAAGGAATTAATCTTAAACTACCAGCCAATATACGATACAGGAAGCAACTCCATAATAGGGTCAGAAGCCTTATTACGCTGGAAGCATAGAAAGGCTGGTATCATACCACCCTTGAAATTTATCCCCCTTGCCGAGGAGACAGGTTTAATTCATGAAATTGGCAGATGGGTAATGCATGAGGCCTGTAGGCAAAATAAGGCATGGCAGGATATAGGTTATAGACCTATATATATTTCAGTTAATTCCTCAATTATAGAATTTAAAAGCATAGATTTTGTTGATTCTGTTAAAAATGCATTAAAAAGTACAGGGCTTGACCCTAAATATTTGCAAATTGAAGTAACTGAATCTTTTTTAGCTGACGATTTTGAAGCAATTCGTGACAATATCAGAGATCTTAGACTGATGGGAGTAAAAATTTCAATTGATGATTTTGGGACAGGCTATTCATCTCTGGAAAAACTTGGGGAATTAAATGTAAATAGCCTAAAAATTGATAAATCATTTATAGACGAAATACAAACAAATGAAAACAAAAGAAAAATTGTCAATGCCATTGTATTATTAGCAAAAGCCCTAAACCTTGATACTATAGCAGAGGGGATAGAATTTGAGTCTCAAATGAATACTCTGAAACAAATGGGCTGTAGCCTTGGTCAGGGATTCTACTTTAGCCAGGCTTTAGATAGTGATATTTTTGAAAAACTCTTGGCCTAGCCTAGTAGAAAAACTTATTTTAAAGAAAGCAACTATGTTTATAACTAAAAGCCATATAAGGTAAAATTATCTACTATAATAAGATTTAATCATTTCATAGAACCTATTAATCGTAAGTTCTAGCTTACTCTTATCTGTTCCACCTTGGATTGTTTGGGATGACCCTCCTCCTTTTAAGTTCAACTCACCCTTAACAATACTAAATACATCTTTTAGATCAATATCCAGATCGATACTTTTACTTAGTAAAAATTGGCCACTATTATTATTAGATAGGCCATATATTTGTATAAGTTTACTATTTCTATTTAAATAGCCTGCTATAGAGTTAACTTCCTTCAAATCAATATTCTTAAATGTTTTAATTATAAAACTAACCCCATTTATAGTTTTAGAACCCTTTAGAATAGTCTCAGCCTTATACTTATTTACTTCATCTCTTAATATTCTGTTTTCCTTTTCTAATTCTTCTTTTCTATAGTAGAGAGCTTGTACCTTGTAGGTAATATCCCTATCTTTTGAGGATAATATTTGATTTAGCTCATTTAGATAGAGGGTCTTTTTGCTATAGTCTTCCAGGGCCCTATTTCCACATAGAAATTCTATCCTAATATGTTTTCTAACTAAAGCCCATTTTATTATTTTCACCATGCCAATTTCCCCAGTGGAATTAACATGGGTGCCACCACATGGATTAGAGTCAATATTTTCAATTTCTAAAATACGTATATTGTCCTCATAACTAGGCAAATCCTCGAAACCTAAGTTTAAAGCCTCCTCTAAGCTAAGAAAATATGATTTTATTGGGAAGTTGGCCTGGATAATCTTATTTGCTAAGGCTTCAACCCTATGACTTTCCTCAAGGGAGAAAGTCTTTAGATTAAGATCAATAGTGGAAGAATCTAAGCCCAAATGAAAGCCAATAGTCTCTGTATTTAATAATTTTTTAAAACAGGAGGAAAGAAGGTGCTGCCCTGAATGTTGTTGCATCATATCAAATCTATGATCCCAATTAATCATAAGCTTAACATCTCTAGTATTAATATTCTTTTCAATAATATGATAAATATTTTTGTCTTCCTCATATACTCCGTGAACTTCTTCTCCATTAATTGTCCCAAAATCCCTTGGCTGACCCCCAAGTAAATCTGGATAAAATATAGTCCTATCCAATTGTATATGCCACATATTGTTTTTAAACTCCTTACCTACAATCCTTGCATCAGTTTCTTTTGAATACGCATTTTCCATAAATATTTTATAAGTCATTTAAATTACCATGCCTTTCTAAATATGTTATAATATTGGTAATGAAGAAATAATAAGAAGATTCAGGGAGAATACTATGGACAAACCATTTAGCCTTCTATTACTACCTTTTATATTTGGGATAATATCAACATATTTCTTCAAGATTAGTTCTATTTTAGCTATATTTTTTTTAATCCTTGCGCTTACATATTTACTTTATAATATAATAAATAGAAACTTTAATCAAAGTATTTTCCTTCTATTATTTTTTTCCTTAGGCATGGTCCTAAGTATAGTTACAGATACTAGCTATTTAATTAAAATGGTAGATGAAAACCATGAATACAAGGGTGTAATAAATAAGGTTCTTTTGGAAATTGAAGAAAGGGCTAGATATATAGTAGAAATAGAAGAGGTAAATGCTAGGCCCATAGACATGGAAAAACTAGTTTTAAATATTATAGATGGGCATAAGCTAGAAGTTGGAGATAGGATTATTTTTCAAGGAAAATTAAAGCTACCTACCACCAATACAAATCCCAGACTCTACAATTATAGACTAAGCTTAAAATCGAAGGGAATACATACTAGTGCAACAATAAAACAAAATAATATAAAAAGTATTGAATCTGGAAATAAGGATATAAGTATTAGGATGAAAACTGCTATCAGGTATAATATACAAGCATTATTTAAAAGACACCTAAATTCTTCCAATGCTGATCTAATGACTAGCATTATTTTAGGTGACTCATCATATTTAGAAGAGGATTTTTTGAGATTATATAGGGATATGGGCTTGGCCCATATTTTAGCTGTATCAGGTTTACATATAGGGATAATTTCTGCTTTTATTTTTTTCTTGCTATCTAGACTTGGTCTTAAGAGGAAAATGAATGTTTTATTAACCCTGCTAGTTATCTGGATTTATGGTTATCTTATAGATTTTCCTCCATCCATACTAAGGGCAAATATTATGTTTTCTATATTTTACTATTCACAAATTATCCACGAGCCCTATGATTCAATTAACACCCTATCTTTTGCAGCCTTTGTACTTTTAATAATTAACCCATACTATATTTTCAATATAGGTTTTCAACTATCTTTTATGGCCACCTTGTCAATCCTACTTTTTTATCCAAAAATTAGGGATATGTTCAAGCCAGAAAAAAAGAAGTTTTATAATACACTGTCAGCCTTACTCAGTGTCCATATAGGCCTCCTGCCTATACAAGTCTATTACTTTAATACTATAAGTCTATTAAGTATTTTAGCTAATTTAATTATTGTACCTATTCTATCAATCTCTATAATTCTTGCCAGCCTAATGATTCTAGTTTCTTTGTCTATAAATTTTCTAAATAATCTTTTAGGGCCAATTTTAAATTTATTATTAAATGTCCAGTTTTGGACTTTAAAGGTTTTGGATGGAATTCCCTTTAATACTATTAAAATCTTTTCTCCACATATAGTATCAATAATATTTTACTATATTTTGCTAATATTTATAATAAGATTAGTTGACCTATCAAAACTTAAGATTAGAATAATTTCAACTATGATAGTATCCTTGATTTTCATTTCCCTAATAAGTATATTTATATTTAATCAAGGAGATTTTTTGGAACTACATTTTATTGATGTGGGCCAGGGTGATTCACTTTTGATAAGGTCTAAGACTAAAGACTATCTTGTAGATACAGGTGGTAGCATTACCAGTTCATTTGATATAGGAAAAAACATAACCCTTCCTTATTTAGAAAAGATAGGAGCCCATAAGCTAGAAGCCATATTTATTTCACACTTCCATGAGGACCATAGCCAAGGATTGGAACTGATAATTAATGAACTGAAGGTAAAAAGGATTTTTTCAAGCTATATACCAAATGAAGAAATCAATGAAAAGATTAAAAAGTCTAACACTCCCTTAACAATACTTGGAAAGGGTGATAAACTAAGTTTAGATAAGCTAATAGAAATGCATATTCTTTGGCCGGATAATAAACCCAACTTCATCTATGATGAGAACAATTTGTCTCTGGTTTGCTTGCTAAATTACAATAATTATAGTATTCTTCTTACTGGGGATTTGGAAAATCAGGTAGAAGAAGTATTGAAAGACACACTTCTGCCAGTGGATGTTATAAAGGTACCCCACCATGGAAGTGCTACATCTTCCACGGAAGATTTTTTAAGGGCCTTATGGCCAGATTATGCTATAATCCCTGTGGGTAGAAATAATTTATATGGCCATCCCAGCCATGAAGTTTTAAATAGATATGAGAAAATAAATAGTAAAATATATAGAACTGATGAAAATGGTCTTATAAGACTTAGATTTGATAAATATGGTCTTAAAATCAGAACTTACCTAGATGATGGGGAGAAGATACTTCTTAGTCCCTGGGAGTTTGTTCAGGAGAACCTATTTTCTTTGTTAGTACATAGCATTTTCTTTCTAGTATATTATATACTTCTTAAAATTTATATTGGAGGTAGAGATTACTTTGAATTACTATGATTTTATAGATAAGATTAATAGGGAGGACCTGGGGCCTATTTATTTATTTTTTGGTGAAGAAGAGTATTTAATGAATGACGCTCTAGAAAAGCTTAGGGCTAAGTATATTGATAATGCCTTTGATTCTATAAACTTTATTAAACTAGACGAAAGAAGCTCAAATTTTGACTCCTTAAAAAATGCCTGTGAGACCCTACCTTTTATGTCTAGGAAAAAAATTGTCCTAATTAAGGACACAAATAGATTTATTGAGAATCAAAACTTAGCTGATGGAGACTTTTTCTATAAATACCTGGATTCATTAGGGGACCATACACTTTTAATCCTTATGGATTATGATGGCAAAATCAATAAAAGGTCCAAGTTTTATAAGTACTTTCACAAAAAAGACCTACTGGTAAACTGTGACAAACTAAAGGGGTCAAATTTAAGTCAATGGATAGGTCAGTTTTTAAAAGCTAAGCAAAAAGAGATTTCCTATGCAAATATAAATTATTTGATTCAAGAAAGCTCATATTTAAGTAGAAATATCAATATTAACCTATATGCTTTGGAGAACTTGCTACTTAAGCTAGTTGATTTTTCAAAGGATAGGGAGATTAAGAAGTCTGATATAGATGCTATATTAGTAAAATCAATAGATACTAATATATTTGAATTGTTAAATGCAATTAATAGGTTTGATATAGAGGCTGCCCTATGGGAATTTCATGAAATGTATATGGCCAATGAACCCATAACAAAAATCCTCCATATGATAATTAGGAGGATTAGGATGGTTTTATCCTTTCAGCTCTATCTAGAAAAAGGCTACAGTCCAAAAGAAATTCAAGAAAAACTTCAGGTAAAGGATTATGAGTTTAAAATAATAAGGGGACAAAGTAAAAACTTTAAAAAAGAAGAGTTAGTGAACCTAATGGAAAAACTTCTTGAAATAGATATAAAAATGAAAACATCTTCAACAAATGACAAACTATTAGTGGAAATGTTTTTAGTTGACCTATGCAATAAGTAAAAAACTTCGGATATCCGAAGTTTTTAGTTTAATTCATTTATTCTCTTTGTTAATTTACTTACTTTTCTAGCTACTGCATTTTTATGAATTAGATTAGCATGGGATGCTTTTTTCAACTTTTTATCAACAATCTTTAACAATTCTCTTGCTTCATCAATACTTCCAGCATCTATTGCATTATTAAGTTTTTTAATATATGTCTTAACTTCTGATTTTTTAGATTTGTTTATTGCAGTTTGCTTCCTAGTAATTAATATTCTTTTCTTAGCAGACTTAATATTAGCCAATAATATCACCTCCCGTTAATCTAACAAAATTTATTTTATCATGAAGAAAGGTAAATTGCAAGGATAATAATACCTCTTATGGTTAAATTAAATAAAGAATTAAATAAAGAAGTTTCAGCAAGGCAAACAATTTAACCAATATTACTTAAGCTTTTGAAATAGGAGGTAAATAGTGAAACATATATATACGGATCTAGCCATTGAAAGTAGACAGATTTATGAAGCAGATAATAAGAAGGAAATAGAAGGAGTTTCTGTAGAAGTAGAGGAGGAAAAATTTTATTCAATATCCAGAGTTAAGGTTCTAAATCAAAGTGGTAGTAAAAAAATCAACAAGCCAGTTGGCACCTATATAACCATGGACGTTCCTAGCCTTGATAAAACAGATGAAGACTTAAAAGATGAAATAAGCATATCCCTAGCTAAGATTATAAAAGACCTAGTTAAAGATTACAAAAAGGATAAGATATTAATAATTGGACTAGGTAACTGGAATATTTCTTCGGACTCATTGGGACCTAGGGTAGTAGATAGAGTATTGGTAACTAGGCAGTATTTTATTAATTTTAAGAAAGAGTTTGATGATAGCATGGCCAATGTAGCAGCCATGTCACCAGGGGTCATGGGAATTACTGGAATTGAAACTTACGATATAGTTAAGGGAATAGTTGATAAAATAAAGCCAGATTTACTGATTGCCATAGATGCCCTGTCCTCAAGAAAGTTAAATAGGATTTCTACTACCATACAAATTACTGATACTGGGATAAATCCAGGCAGTGGTGTTGGCAATGACAGGGGGGCCTTGGATAAGGATAGGATAGGGATACCTGTAGTAGCCATAGGGATACCTACAGTTGTAAATGCTGCTACTATGGCAAGGGATACTATTGAATTGATAATTGACTCTCTTAAAGAGCTATCTGGAGATAACAAAGAATTCTACAGACTTTTAGGAACCCTGTCATCAGACGACCAATA
>CAZFIO010000086.1:0-9356 GCA_964519585.1 uncultured Tissierellaceae bacterium | reverse complement strand
AATTATATCAACAACAATTAAATATTATTCACCTTAACATCTCTAGCAAATAACTTTTCTCTAGTTTCAAGAATCAAATCATCCAATATATCTGAATCCTTAAAACTAATATTCTTTATAATCACATCATTTTTTAAAACTAATAATAAATTGTTAGTAGTGTAAATTTCAAGATCATCTTTTTTAAAAACTAACATATTTAGCACCCCCATTAAAAGAAATAATTTTAATTATTTCTATCAACCTGGGAGCTATAATAATATTTAAATTATAGCTTACATGCTTTTTAAATACTATATAATAAAAATGGAAATAGCACAAGACAAAAGAGATAATTTAAGCAAAAAACATAGATAAATATAGTATATGCTATATTGACAAAACAATAATGTTGTGCTATCCTATTATAAAGACATTGGAGGGTTGGGAGGGTGATATAAATGATGATAAAATATTCGAGAGAAACAGCAGTAAAAGAAGGATTGAGAAAGAGTGTAGAAATAGATAAAGGGTTCTTCAAAAGGCCTGCAATGATGGTAACAAAAGCAGGATTGGAATGGGGGGCGGAAAAAGAAACACTAAAGAAAAAGATAGATAGATACTTAGACATAGTCACAAGGGTAGAAAATGGAGACATAAAAACAACACTCCCTAATTTTTGGGGAGCATTAAAAACAGCAACCCCTAAAAGAGTAAAGAAAATGCTAGGTGAATCGATAGGAGATAAGTATGAAAAAGAGATAAGAATAAAAGAAGCAATAGAACTAGAAAATTTTAAAGGCAAAACAATAAACTGTATAGTTGAAAAACAATATAATAATATATATACTTTAAGAGATGCCAGATCTAGAAAGGGTGAAGTCTATGAAATAAAGCTAGATAGATTTGTAAACATAGTAGGGAGAGATATATATATGAATCTCGATAAAAAAGATGGCAACTTCATAGTAAAAGAAATATTGATAACTAATTAAAGAGAGGAGAGAATAAATGGTTAGAAATTATAAAATTATAACAATTTTATTGGCACTAATATTAGTATTAGGCATAAGTACATTGGCATTAGCAAATGATGACTTAAGAACAGACGACATAATTGGAGGCATAAGAGATAGTAGTGATAATGCTGGACTTATGGGAGATGGACTCAAAGACACAGGCACTAAACTAATGAACGACATATTTAATATAGTAAGAATAGCTGTTATTGGGTTACTTATAATAAAAACATTCTCTTATATAGGCAGTATTCAAGGGGCAGCAGATAACCCACAAGAGCAAAGAATATTAAAGCGAAGGCTTTTGTTTAGTGCATTAGGAATATTATTAGCATTAAACTTCTGGAGAATATATGCATGGATCTCCACTATATCGATTAACATAGGCAGCTAGAAAATGAAACCTAAAATATTATTAATTGCAATAATATTAATACTAATAAGCTCTATAGCGGTAGCAGAAGATTTGAACAGTTTAAACAATGCTATCAAGAGTCCAGAAAACAGAAATACACTTAATTTGTTGGGAACGGAAGGCAGAGAGACGTTTAATGATATAACGGGAGGTACATTTAACGTAATAAGAGTTTTTGTATCTGGTATTATAGCAATAAAACTATTCTTAATAATATTGGATGTAAATAGAGCTGGAGAAGATTCCAACAAGGTATCTGAATTAAAAACAAAGGCCCTTTGGAGAACCTTAGCACTAATCGTGCTAATAAACTTTTGGAACATAGCAAAATTTTTAAACATCGTAGCAGATAAAATAAAAGTAAACTGAGGACATAGGAAACTATGTCCTTTTATTCAAAGGAGGTAAAGAAAAAAGTGAGTCATTTAGTGCCAAAAGAACTAAAAGGAGAAGAAAGGCTTTTTATAATACCGTGGATAGGAATACCAGTATATAAAAAGTCCTTAGCTTATAATGGACCCGCAACATTAATAGCAGTGATATTAGGGAAAATAATGAATAGTGAAATAGTGTTTTTTGCATTTTTTCTGATACTCAATGTAGTGGTTTATCCACTAGGAGTTGGAAGGATTAGTAGAAAAGCATTTGATAATGGATATATGAAAAAGGATATGTACTATAAACAATATTTAATATGGACACTAAAAGGTGGAGGCGACATATATACAAGTCATAAGCTTAAAGAGGAGGAATAGAAAGTGATAGAAATTATAATATCTGCAATAGTACTAGGAGCAGTAGGTTTTTTTTATTTACTGGATGGAAAGGTAGATAGCATTCCATTTCTGAATAAAGATAAGAATCCAAAGCAGAAAGAAACGAAAAAAGGTAATTTAAATAAAGGTAAAAAAGCATTGGGAAAATATAAAAAGACACAAGATGCCTTACCATTTGAAAAGATAGTAACCAGTGGTAAAAAGGCATTAGTAAAAATAAATGATAACGAATATGTAGGAATAATTGAGGTTTATGGAGTTAATTATAACTTACTTAGTATAGATGAAAAGCTTTTACTTGAAGAAGTGTTTCAAACAGTATTAAATGGCATCTCCTATCCAATTCAAATAATTACGCAGTCTAAAAAGATGGACATAGACAATTACAACAACATATATAATAGGAGAATAGAAGAGTTAGAAGATCTTTTAAAATCAGAAGAAAACAAGGTTAAACTTTTAAAGAGTGATAATAATTCTATCAATGAATTAGGAATATTAGATGCACAAAAAAATATAGAAAGATTAAATAGGCAAATAGATTATGGGAAAAACGTAATAAGCTTTATAAACAGCATAGCTTATAATGCAGATATTTTAGATAAAAGATATTATATAGCAACTAAATATAATTACAACAGTAAGCTTTTTAATGAGGATCAAACAGAAGAAGAGAAATTTGCAACAGCACTAAACACTATAAGCAACAGATTAAACAGTATAATATCAGGGTTGGCAAAGGCAAATATGGAGGCAAACTTTTTAGATGGGTATAAAGCGGCAGAATTATTATATATGGCATTTAATAAAGAAATAGCAACAGATTATAAGCTGAAAAATGCACTTAGAACTGATTTCTCTCATTTTATAACTACAGCTAAACCTATAGAATTAAAAATTTACGAAAATGAAGAAAAAAAGATATTAGAATCGGCTAATTTAAGATAAGGAGGTAATAAAATGGCATTATTTAAGAAAAAGCTTAGGAAAAATAAAAACGATGAAAATAGAGAGAATAAAAACAATTTAGACATATCCACAACTGATAGCAAAAGTATATTTGAAAAAAATAGACGGACACTTAAAGACTTAATGGCAACGGAATATGACTTTACGGACCCTAAAAAAGTTATAATTGGAGATAATTTATATGCTAAAAATATGTATATTGCTTTTTTACCCAATGAAGTTGATTTTGTAAGTAGTTTTCATTCACTATATAACTTTGGAGATATAGATACCTCAATATTTATAAATCCAATGGATATAGAAGTAGCAAAAGCTGAACTATCAAAACTAAGAACTAACCTAGCTACAGAAGTTCTTGAGGCTGGAGGAAATTTGAATAGGGCGGATGATATGCAGGATAAAGAAGCGGAAGCGGTAAGACTTAGAGATGAAATAAAAAACGGATTAAATAAATTATATGATGTTAGCATAATGTCAACTATATACGAAACAAATGAAAGAGAGCTAAACAACAACGCAGATAGGCTAAGAGAGACCTTGGGACAAACAGATTTAGGGATAAGAAATGGAGCATTATTCCAAGAAAAAATATTCTTTTCTAACAAACCGCTTGCTGATAACACATTTAACCTTTATCATACATTCGATAAAAGAAGTTTGGCAGCAGTATTTCCGTTTACATCAAACAATATAGCTCATGAAAATGGAGTTATGTTAGGGCTAAATATAGACAATGCTAGGCCAGTATTTTTTGATAACTTTGATAGCACTATGAATAACTACAATGTATTTGTATTTGGACCTAGCGGATATGGAAAATCCACCCTTATAAAATCCTTTGCAGCAAGATCCGGGACCTTAGATAGTGTACAAAATATTGCCTTAGATATAGAACCAGAATATGGCATTGTGGCCGAACAAATGGGTGGAGTAAATATCGTATTAGAACCTAGGGGAAGGACTACCATAAATTTATTCGATATTACCATAAGCAAAGAAAAAGATGAGATAACTGGGAAAATTATAGAATACATCGATTTAGACGCAAAAATTAACTCAGTAACAGACCAACTAATGGTAATGGCTAGAGGATTCGTAGGAAATAATAAGCACTATGACGACGTTACAAGAACAATAATCAAAAGATGTGTTTATAAAGCATATGAACCAATGAGTTTAACGAGTGAACCAGATAGCTTATATGAGTATATAGACACAGGACTAACACATAATCGAGTAAAGAAAACCCCTCCTACATTAAGCGATTGGTACTCCCTTCTGAAAGAGGAGTCTAAACTGGATAATACGGCAACACATGTTCCCTACTACGATGATTTGATAAAAATAATGAGCAATTTTATTAGAACGGAAAAAGGTGGACTAGCTTGTTTTGATGGACAAACCACATCTGATGTAAAATTAGGCTATGATATACCATTTATAAACTTTGACCTTTCAAGACTAAATGAAAAAACAGAACTTCCACTAGCACAATATATAATTGCTGATTTTATTTGGGAACAAATGATTAAAAGAAATGTTGCAAGACCAGGGGAAAAACCTCATAAAATAAGGCTTATTATAGACGAAGCATGGAGATTGGTGAAGTTTGAAGAAGCACTTAATTTCTTAATTACAGCTGAAAGAAGAGGCAGAAAGAAAAACACTTCCACTTGGGTACTTACCCAACAATTTGATGAATTTTATAACGAAGAAACTTCGGTAATTATAAAACAATCTTTTACAAAGTTCTTTTTAAGACCAGATAATACAGAAGTGGACAACATAAAGGATGTATTTAAACTTACAGATGGCGAGATAAGTTTTTTAAGAACCTCAGAAAGAGGAGAAGTATTGATGAAAGCAGGAACAGTTTCAGCTAAAGTTAAAGTATTAATACCAGACTTTGAGATGGACTTTATTCAAACCAATCAAAATCAACAAACAGAAGAAACTGCTTAGGAGGGGAAAGAAATGTATAGAAATAGAAAAACATCTTTAATTCTTCCTTTAATACTTCTTATATTGCTTTTGTTTAACAATATAAGTATTGCAAGTGGACCTAATCCGCCCATAGAGATAGGGGATTACAGAGCTGGCACAGATCAAAATATACTGGTAAAAATGATAGCAGGAGCATTTAAAGCACTTGCTATGCTGTTATATAATTTACTGGACTCTGCTAATCTATCTATAGATAAACTAGTATTCAGTCAAGGAGATGGCCCTTTTAGTGGTCTTAGTTTATTTAAGCCTGGGGATACTCAAAACTTTCTTGCTACTTTCTATAACTTGTTCCAATACCTAGCACTTGGACTTTTTATGAGTATTATGTTATGGAGCGTAAAAAGTATATCCGATACAGGCGATAATCCACAAGCAAAATCTGTCATGAAAGATAGGTTAAATAGAGTTGTATTTACATTGGTGCTTTTATATACGATGCCAGAATTATTAACCTTATTAGCAAAAGTAAGCAATGGATTTGTCACTATATTTAAAAGTGTCGGACAAAACTTTGGAGATACTACAGGAATTGGCGTTAATGAATCTAATGAATTAATTAAGAACTATATAAATTCTAATTTACTTATTGACGACTACACCATAATCGATGCTATAACTTCATTAATGTTGGTCGGAATAAACCTATGGTTAGTGTTTTTTTACATTATAAGAGATTTAACTGTTAGTTTTCTTTTCATACTTTTCCCAATTATGGCAGTTTTTTATCCATTCTCCAAGGATATGGTAAAGAATTGGTGGAAAAACATGTTATCTAATGTTTTAGCTCAACCAATTCAAGCCTTTGTACTAACTACGGTGATAGCTCTTAGCAACAATGTAGGAGGTATAGCCGGCTCAACAGAGGGCAGCAGTAGTTTTGCATCTAGTGTGTATACATTAGTGGCATTTGGATCTATTATACCTATGACAAGCATTATTAAGTCCTTTTTAGGGATAGAAACAGGTGTTGGAGCTGGAAGTTCCAGGGCAGGGCTCAGTGGAATAATGGGTGCTATGATGTTAGCAAGAGGTATGGGTAGGGCATTAACTGGGAATGTTAATACGTTAAAAGAAGGCTTATCGGAAAGAACAGATATTAAGACGGCACAAACTCAAGTAGAAAAAAACCTACCAACCGAGAACTCTTTATCTTCTAGGGAAGCGTTAGGACGACCTTTGCCCAACCAAACTGCAAATATATTAGATAACATTGATACATCCACAGAAACTGGGAGGACACAGGCGTTGGATGCATTAAAAAGGCAGGAGAGAGTTGCCAATAAAAAGATACTTAAAGGAGTGGGTTCAACTGCTCAGGATATCGGTGGAGGAGCATTTGGGGCAGTGGCAGGTGCCTAAATCAGAGCTAGATATGGCGGAGCTCAAGGTGCTAGAACCTTTGGCATGATAGGAGCTGGTTTAGGCGGTGCAGCAGGAGTGGGAATTGGACATTTAGGTGCTGAGTCTTATGATTTAGGACAAGGAATATACCAAAATGTTCAAATGGAAAAAGAACTAGAAGAATCTACGATGGCTGAAGCGAGAAATATGTTATTTGAGCAAGGAATTAAAGAAACAGAAATAGACAGTAAGTTAAGTGAATACAGTGATCCAAAGCATGTAAACTACAATGAGGAATTAATGATAAGTGCAAGAGAAAAAGCAGAAAATAAATATGTAGGCTTGGACCATTCAAAACTAAACGGTACAAACTGGCAGGCAGCTGAGAGACAAGCACTTCTTAGTAGGAGAAGAATGGAAAACTTGTCTACGTCTAATGCAATGACTAAGTTTGCCAAAGCTAAATACACAGAACTAACTCCTGAACGGAAAAGTCCAGAGGAATTAAAAACTATCACAGATGCAAAGATGTACCAAGATAATGATAAAAGTATTATATATAGAGATATTGAAGACGGCAGGCATGAAATATTAGCTGTAAGTCAGGGAAATCCTTATTTAGAGAAAGCTACTGTCAATCCTGTTAGTTTTATACCTTCTGAATATGGGAAGGTCCCTGATGATATACTATTTAATTTTCAAACTATAGCTAACGAAAGAGCAGATAGTTATATGCTAGAAGCTTATCCAAATATTGAAAAAGGTACAGCTGAATACATGTCTCAGAGAAATAGCATTGCCAACGGATATAAGAGAGAAATGCAATTTAATTATGAAGATAACCTTAAAAACATACAAGATAGTATTGGCATGCCAGGTATAAGTGTAAAAACAAATAATAACAAACTTCAAGAGCTTGTATCGGTGGAAAAGGCTAAATTTGAAAGAGATAGGCTTGCTTTACAGCAACAAGTAGCAATAAGAAAAAGAATAACAGCAACCATACCTCTTTCTGAAATAACGTTAAGTTCACAATAAATCAATTATCTAGCACCTATTTGTCATAAGGAGATGAAATACCCACAATGGATTTAGTGAAATATAAAATAAAAAAATACTTATTATCTTTTTTAAAAATGTTCTTTTATCAAATTGCCTTTTTTGGAGTTATTGTATTGGCGATCATAATGTCTGTTGGTGTGGTGTTTTCATTCTTTTCATCTTATCTAGGGACTGATAATTATAATTTAGATAGTGATAGCTTAGAAGAATGGGCAAATAGCTTAACCAATAGTGAGATTATGGAAATACAGGACTCAGGAGCGAGCATTAACCCTAAGAAAATACCCTTGTACTTAAGAGCTGAAGATAACAGCTATCTGAAAAACGTAAGTATTAAAATACCTATTGAGACAGAAACAGTGAAAAATGGGTCTTCTAAAGGAACGGTTACCACATATGAAGATTATCTTTATACAAGGGGAGATGCATCTTATCCTTATAGACTTTGGTGGCAGATGCTGGCAGGGCTTGATACTGTAAACAATACTTCTTTGCAGGAAAATGAAAGAAGACTTATTAACGATATTATTATTAACCTTAGTCCAAGTTATACATGGAGTGATCCTAAAACTAGTACTTACAACAACGGAAATAAGTATGGGAAAACATCGGATAAAGAAAAGATGGTTAAGACCATAATAACCACAGTCGTAAAAACATATAAAAATAACAGTTTAATATCTGAAGACAAAACGGTCGTTACAGAAAAAAAGACATACCCATTAGCTTATTTAAGTGAAATTGAGACGATGTTTGCTGATTATTCGTTCAACTATGCTTATAAATCTAAATCAGAATCATCTGGAGTGCAAAGAAGCTATAATTATTGGGAAGACATTAGAGTAGTACCCAAAACAAATATTGACAATACTGAGGTAGATGGAGAGGCGGCAGAACCCGAGGTAGAAGAAGTTGTAGATGAGTATTACTCTGAAACAACAGTAAATGTTTCCAGAATAACTGGAACGTGGGAACTTAACCGAACGTCAATAAATTACACAGATAAATATTTAAGTTTTTTATTAGACAAGGGATTTGACATAAATACAACAGCTGAATTAATTTACCACATGTCTGAATACTTACCCCAAAGCTATGATTTTATGGCTAATTATGGGGAATATCTAAGCTATGTTAGTGCAACTAACTTAGGAGGATTCAATGGAGGTTTTGGGGGTTACTTTGGAATTATGGAGGGATATGAAATTGAACCTTCTGAACTTTTAAGAGACATACCTCTTTTTATGCAAACTGATTCAAGATGGGCGGATTTCCCTTATAGTTATATAGGAAGCCCTTTACATGGAACTATAGGCTCATCAGCCTGTGGCCCGGTTAGCATGGCAATGGCTATTGTAGGGCTGGGAGGATATGACAATGAACTTGACTTAAATGGCGACGGAATTATAGATCCATATGAGGCTACTGTATATTCTTTAAAAAAAGGACATAGAATTTATGGAAACGGGACGGCTTGGTCTTATTTTCAAGATATAGGAGCAAAGGTAGGGTTAAATATTAGGCAAGTTGCCCCTGCGGGATGGAGGGATGTATTAAATTCTTTATCCCAAGGGGACCCTGTTATAGCCAGTATGGGACCAGGGGCATTTACCAGCAAGGGACATTATATAACGTTAGTTGGAATTAACGAAAATGGCAGAATTTTAGTGAATGATTCAAATAGTTTAAGTAGAAGTAAAGTAAGTTGGGACTTTGCAAGAGTTGTATTGCCACAAGCAAAACAATTTTGGATAGTAACAAATAGAGAGTGAGGGGTTCGATTGAATA
>CAZFIO010000085.1:0-9400 GCA_964519585.1 uncultured Tissierellaceae bacterium | reverse complement strand
ATATTCATAGGATAGTCCTGTAGTTAGGTTTATAAGCTTTCCCGCAGCAATTAGCTGACCACTGACATACATAATGGTGGCTAGGACTATCATAAAGCCAGTTATAAGGGACAAGATATTATTTTTGTCTTCATATCGTTTTTTCATGACTTCTATAATTGTAAGGGCTCCTATATACTCAGAATACATCCTTATCCTTCTACTAATTAACCTATAACATAGATATATGCCTATGGTAGCACTGGGTACAACCATCCAAAGACTTTGCATTCCCTCTTCATAAATCATTCCGGAAAACCCCAGAAACAAAAGTCCACTCATGGAGGTAGATGTAAATGTGGTTGCTAGAATGAAAGAGGTAACCTTTCTTCCCCCAAGAAAATATATCTCCCTACTTTGGGGCCTTATGGAGGCTGCTATTCCTATGGCCAAATTTATAGCAAAGGAAAATAAGGCAAATCCGATTATAGTATAATTGCTAATCATATCTATCACCTGTGTATACTATATGATAGTCCTTAATTTTGTACAGGATATTCCTATGGCTAATTCCTAATAATTCAGCTGCCTTGGCTGCATTTCCTCTTGTTCTATTTAGGGCCTTCTTAATCATATCTTCTTCTATCTGTACCTTGGCCTGATTTAGAAGTTCTTTTAAATCATAGTTATCATCTGCTATCTTGACCTTAACCTTGGATCTTCCTCCCCTTAGTAAATCAGAAAAACTATCTGCACCTAGAGTATTGGAATCAGAAAGTACCATAGCTGACTGGATAGCATGCTCCAGCTGCCTTACATTGCCTGGCCAGTTATAGTTTACAAGTATATCTAGGGCCTCACTACTTATACCCTGAACATCCCTGTTAAATATTTCAGAGTATTTATTAATAAAATAATCTACCAGAGGACTTATATCCTCCCCTCTTTCCCTAAGGGGAGGTAGTTTAATTTCTACAATTCTTATCCTATAGTATAAATCTTCCCTAAAAGATCCTTGAGTCACCATGTCCTCCAAGGGACGATTAGATGCAGAGATTATATTTACATCTATAGCTATATCCTTGGTGGAACCTACAGGCCTTATCCTTTTTTCCTGTAGGACCCTTAAGAGTTTCCCCTGTAGATGAAGGGGGATTTCGCTAATCTCATCCAGTAGGATAGTGCCTCCACTAGCCTCCTGAAAGAGTCCTATCTTTTTATTTGTAGCACCTGTAAAAGCTCCCTTTTCATAGCCAAAAAGTTCAGATTCAAAGAGGTTTTCTGGTATAGCAGCACAATTAACAGGTATAAAGGGACCAGTAGCCCTATCTCCATGAGAGTGAATGGCCCTAGATATCAACTCCTTACCAGTTCCTGTTTCACCACTTACTAAAACAGTAGTGTTTACTCTTGCCACCCTATTGATTAAATCAAAAACCCTTTGCATTGGCTCACTATGGCCTATAATATTCTTCTTTAATTCATATCTTTTTTTAATTTCTTCCTTAAGCCTTTTATTTTCATCTTCTAGTTTTCCTATATGTACAAACCTATCTACTATCCTTATGATTTCATCATTGCTAAAGGGTTTAGTCACATATTCCTCAGCCCCATACTTTATAGCTTCCACAGCAGACTCTATACTTCCATAGGCAGTCATTATGATAAATTTTATATCTGGCCTGTGTTCTTTTCCTTCTTTTAGGATATCTAGACCCTTGATGCCAGGCAGTTGTATGTCACAAAGTACGATATGATATTTATTGGATTTGATTAAATCAAGTCCTGTGGTCCCATCCCCTGCTGAAGTTACCTTAAAGCCCTCCTTTTCAAAAATAAAAGTAAGGTTTTGCCTAAGGCTCTTTTCATCTTCTATTATAAGAATATTATTCTTCATGTCCTTCCTCCCTTTCGAAAACCAAGTCAACGGTAAAAATAGACCCCTTACCAAGATTGCTTTCTACCTTTAATTTACCATTATGGGCATGAATGATTTGCATGGTAATAAATAAACCTAAGCCAAAACCCTCTCCCACATCCTTGGTGGTAAAGAAGGGACTAAAAATACTTTCCATATCTTCTGGACTAATTCCCTTTCCAGAATCCCTAATCCTAATTCTTATACCATTTTCAATATTTAAGGTCCTTATTTGGACAAAACCCTCATCCTCTATGGACTGGTAGGCATTCTTAATTAAGTTTGTAAAAACCATCTTGATTCTACTTTCATCTACAATAAGATCAGGTAGGTCCTTGGCCAGGTCAGTATGTATTTTTATATCCTTATTTGTAAGAAAGGAGGATAGGTCTCCTATAGCATCCAAGATTATTACATTTATATTTCCCTTGGTTTTCATTTCTGCCTTATGTTTACGGAAGTCTAAAAATTCCTTGATCAGGCTATCTATCTTGTATGAATCATTTAGTATTTGATTATAATATCCCTCCCTTTCTATGGTATTTAGTTCATACTTTTTCAGTATCTCAGTAGAACTAATAATGGAAGAAAGAGGATTGCCGATTTCATGTGCAAGGCCTGAAGCAAATCTTCCCATATTTACTAGTCTTTCAGATCGCAAATATTTATCTAGATATATGTCTTTTTCATAGGAAGCTTGTACATAGCTTTGGTGGATATTATGATAATATGAAGTTAAAATATGAAGTCCCTGGTGCATAAGTTTAAAGAAAAGAACACTCCCAATAACTAATGGAATTAAAATAAGAAAGTAAAAATAAGGTCTTTGGGTTTGAATAAGATTTTCTTGATGAGTTACTAAAAGGTAGCCTAGCAGGCTATCTTCCTGAACGATTTCAGATATTAATCCTTCCTGAAATTCAGATTTACCTTCCTGGTGAAATTTTATCATGATTTCTCCAAGTCTCTCATCCTCTAAGGGTGAGTAGATGGGCTTGTAGCTAGTATCAAGTATAAGAAAGTCCTCTACCAAGTCATTTCCTAATAACTCTTCCCAGTTAATATCTTCTAAATTATTTAATTCAATAGTGCTAGTCTCTAGGGCATCTCCAATTTTTTGACCTAGAATATGGTGGATGTCTTCAGCATGCTGGTGGGATAATTGACGATTGATTAATTTTAAATTACTTTGCTCTGATAAAAGAAGGATTATTACCAAGATGGGGATAATAACAATGCTGGTTAAACCAATAAAAAATTGAATTAATAATTGTTTTTTTGATATAGCGTTTTGACTATCCATATTTTCCCCACCTTTTTTATAATCTAAGTTTCTTATATTATATCATTGATTTCATTGAAAACAATAATTAACACGGGGACAGTTTCTTGTGTTAATTAACACAAGAAACTGTCCCCATGTTTCAAAATCCTTTATTCACTATCATAAATCAGCTTGCTTCCATCCCCTTCCAGTAAAAACACCTTCTCTACTTCATCATCTATTAGATCATCAATATCATGGTAAGTGATTTTTGCGCTTACACTACAGTTGGAGCTGAGTTCCCTGGGTACTGGCATTAATTCACATTCTATCTTATTTTTCTTACACTTTCTGTCAAACTTAATAGCCCCTGAATGTGTGAAAAATAGCACCATATAATCCATAACTATTTTTCCGCCTCAATTATGAAAATATCATCCTCTTCCCTGATCTTCAATTTATAACCAGAAGAATTTAAAAATCTTTCTACATTTCCCTTAGCTACATTGTTGTCTACGATTACTTCTACTCCCTCAGGACTTTCTTCTATAGCCTTCTTAGTCATAAGTACTGGTTGGGGACAACCCATACCAGATGTATCTATTTTCTTCATCTCATCCCCCCCTATTCATTTTAAGAATTACTTGTTTTTGCACCTACTAGGCCTTTTGAATTGGCAAAGGATACAATTCCTAAAACTGCAAAACATATAGCTGCTGCTATCTTACCATTTACAGTTACCCCTGCTCCACTTGATGCTAGGCCAAAGTTATGGGCTAAGGCTGCACCTGCAAACATACCCATAATAGATACCACTGAGTCTGCATTTCCCTCTCCTGACAAAATTAATTGCCTAAGTGGACATCCACCTAAAAGTACTGAACCCCAACCTACTATAGCCATACCAAGAAAGTTCCAAAGTCCATCTGTATGAGCTATAGGTTGGTCTAAAAATCCAATATTTAAAAATCCAAAGGCAAGATTGCCTATAAATCCAAATACTATAATTGAAAGAAAACCTAGTAATAAATAATTGTCTCCAAAAAGAATCATATCTCTGGTTCCACCTACCATACATAGTCTGCTTCTTTGGCTAAGCCCACCTACTATAAGGCCTGCCGCCAATGCTATAGCTATAGGTGCTCTCATGGAACCTGGTCCACCTTCGCTAAAGAAAATAAAGGCTGGTGCTAGGACCAAGAGTGCTAGAAAACCTATATTCATAGCTGGAAAGAGATACGCTTCTATTTTTGTCATCTTGTAATTTCTTTTTAAGGAGAAACCCTTATCTAGGAATTTGACACCTATAAATATACCAAATACAAAACCTAATATACCGAAAATTGCATTTAGATCTCCACCTGCCAACCTAAGTACCATTCTTAAGGGACAACCTAAGAATATAAGTGCCCCTATCATAACAACAATTCCTAAAACAAATCTTATAAAAGGTGAGGACCCACCCCTAGCTTCAAATTCCTTGTTTTTAATTGCTATTAGCATGGCACCTAAAACTAACCCAATTACTTCTGGTCTTATGTATTGGACAACTTCTGCCCTATGTAAGCCTATACCACCTGCTATATCCCTTAAGAAGCAAGCTATACAAAAACCCATATTGCCAGGATTCCCTAGGTAGACCAGAACAACGGATATAAGTCCAACTATTCCTCCTGTAATTATAATTCCCCTTTTACCTTTCATTTCCATTCCTCCTAAATTTATCTTCAACAATATTTTAACAATCAAATTTTTTAATGTAAAATAGTTAATACCTATTCTTTGGAGCCCAACTATAAGTAAAAGTAATAAGGGTTGTTTATGAGGTGGAGGAAATATATAATAAGGGGTAATAGCAATTGTCTATTGCTTGACTAATGCTTGGCTATTGTTTGACTAATGCTTGGCTATCGCTTGACTATTGCTTGTCTATCGTTTTAAAAGGAGGTTATTTAATGAGATACATATATTTAGACAACGGGGCTACTGCCTTTCCCAAGGCCCCAGGGGTGGCTGAAGCTATTTCGGATTATATTTTAAATATAGGGGCTAGTATAGGTCGTGGGGCCTATTCTAAGGCCTATGAGGCTGAAAATATAGTCTACGAGACTAGGGAGCTTCTCTGCCAACTCTTTAATTTTCACAAGCCTGAAAATGTAATCTTTACAAAAAATATTACAGAAAGTATCAATGTATTAACCAAGGGACTCCTAAGGGATGGAGACCATGTCATAGTTTCCTCCATGGAACACAATGGACTTATGAGGCCCCTACATGCTATAAAGGGCCTAGAATACACTAGGATAGCCTGCAATAACCTAGGCCAGCTTAATCCTGATGATATTGAACCAGCCATAAGGACCAATACTAGGGCAGTAATCATGCTCCATGCCTCCAATGTTTCAGGGACTATTCTAGATTTGGAAAGGGTTGGACAAATATGTAAGGAAAATAAGCTCTATTTCATAATAGATGCTGCCCAAACTGCAGGTTTTCTTGATTTAGACTTTGAAGCCCTACATGCTGATGCCCTAGCCTTTACAGGTCACAAAAGTCTCTTAGGGCCCCAGGGTATAGGTGGTTTCCTAATAAAAGACCAGCTGGCTAAGGAAATGGACAGCCTTATCCAGGGTGGAACTGGTAGCTTGTCTGATGAAGAAATCCAGCCGGACTATATGCCGGATAAGTTTGAAGCTGGTACACCAAACATCCCAGGTATCTATGGCCTAAATGCTTCACTTAAGTACATAAAATCCTATGGTTTGAAAAAGATCAAGGAAAAAGAAGTCTATTTATTAGATAGGTTTCTAGAAGGCCTTAAAAATATGGAGGGTCTTAGAATTCTTGGACCAGGGTCAAGCCAGGGAAGGACCCCAGTTGTATCTCTAGATTTTATTGATGGGGATAATGGGATTATAGGTCATGAATTAAATAAAGAATATGGTATAATGACAAGGACAGGCATGCATTGTGCTCCATCTGCCCACAAAACCTTGGGGACTTTTCCCTATGGGACTGTAAGGTTTTCCTTAAGCCACTTTAATACTGTGGAAGAGATAGATTACACTCTGGATTCCATAAGTAAAATTCTTAAAAAATAAAACAAGGGAGGGTCTATTTTGGAATTCAATCAAATAGAAAGTTTTTTATCAGTGGTTAAGTATAAGAGTTTTTCAAAGGCTGCCAAGGATTTATACCTGACTCAACCAACCATAAGTAACAACATTCAGGCCCTGGAAAAAGAACTAAATACCACCCTCCTAAATAGGACTAGCAAAACAATTAGCCTAACTGATTCTGGAAAGCTCTTTTATAAATATGCTCTTGAATTAATCAATGTCAGAGACAGGGCAAAATTTGAAATTAAAGATAAGCAGGAAAATATACAGGGCATGATAGATGTTTCCACCAGCTCAATCCCAGCACTCTACATACTTCCATATATAATCAGGGATTTTAGAAAAGCCTATCCAAATATAAGCTTTAACATTAGCCAGAAGAATTCAAGGGATATAATCACAGATATTATTGATGGGAATATAACTTTTGGAATAGTAGGAGCAAAGATTCCTTCTCGAATTCTAGAATATATGCACTTTTATGAAGATGAGTTAGTCCTTGCCCTTCCCAATACAGATAGATATTCTTCACTGGCTTGTGAAGACTTGAATATTGATTTCATATTTTCTCAGGATTTTCTCTTTAGGAAGGAAGGATCTGGCACAAGGATTTTTATAGAATCATCCCTTGCAGACTTAAATATAAGTCCTGATGATTTGAATATAAGGGCTATTTTAGATTCCAATCAAATGATTAAAAAGATGATTGAACTAGGCCAGGGCGTAAGCTTTGTATCTGAATTATCTATAAGAAATGAAATAAAAGCAGGCCTAATTAAGGCCTGTAAGATTAAAGGTTTAAACTTAAAAAGAAAATTCTACTTTGTCTATTCCAAGTATATGACCCTACCGACAAATGTAGAGACTTTTAAAGACTTCATAATGAACATTGGGGATGAGAATTTTTGTTCATTTTAGACAAGGGGCTGACAGACAGGTCAGCCCCTGCAGTTTTCACTCTCTGTCCTAAAAAATCCTTCCTGATTTTCTAACCTTAGCAAAGATTATCTTCCTTGCTAATGGGCATCTTTCACCTTCTTGAACCATGGGGCAGTTGTCAAAACATTCTTTTCCTATTTGGCTTATTTCAAGAATAGCTCCACCTAGTTGAATTTTTTGTCCTATATGTATCTTTTCTTCATCTAGGCCATCTATAATTAGGTTGGCATAAAATCTTGGGATACAAAGCCCCTTGTCCCTATGGTTTTCTAGGGACTTTTTTGTATGTAAAGAAAGGATGGAAACCTGCCTAGATCCACCCCTTGCATTTTTATCTCCCTTGATACCTTGACCCTGAACTGCTTCCACCTGGTCCAAGCTTATGAGATTACCCTTCTCATCCTTAATTGTAAGTTCTGCTATCCTCACTTAAATCACCTCTATGCTATCCCCAACTTTTACCCTGCCACCCTTTATTAGCTTGGTAAAGATTCCTTCTTTAGGCATGACACACTTGCCTACCTGTTGGGAAATAGCACATCCTGTATGGCACTTCTTCCCTATCTGGGTTAATTCCTGGATAGATTCCCCAATCTTAAACCTTGTACCTACTGGAAGGGAAAATAACTCTATCCCCTCTGTTGTAATATTTTCAGCAAAGACACCTGGAACTAGCCCCTCTATACCCTGGTTTTCCATCTTGTCAAAGGATTCTATAGCCAGTAGACTAACCTGCCTATGCCAGTCACCCCCATGGGCATCTCCTTCTAGCCCAAAGTTTTCTATAAAGTTCCCTTCTCCTATAGGCTCCTTGATTACCCCCTTGATGTCTGATTTATTTATAGAGATTACCTTGCCCCTCTTTGATTTCCTTATATAGGTGCCTGACTTGCCCCCGCTTTTCTTTAACAATTTTATATCAGCTATAACCATGTCCTTATCTATAGCCTTGCACATATCATATATGGTTAGGCAGGTTATGGATACAGCTGTCAGGGCCTCCATTTCTACACCTGTTTTCCCTTCGCTAGAAACTCTAGCCTGGACTTCTATACCTTCATCTATGAATTTAAATTCAATATCTGCTCCACTAATAAATATATTGTGGCACATGGGGATTAAATCACTGGTTTTCTTGGCTCCCATAATCCCCGCAATTTGGGCAACAGAAAGTACATCTCCCTTTTTTATTTGGCCTTCCTTGATTCTATCTAGGGTTTGACCCTTCATTAGGATTGTCCCCTGGGCAATAGCCTCCCTTTTACTATCTTCCTTGTCCCCCACCTGGACCATATGGGCCCTGCCACTATCATTAAAATGAGTAAATTCCATATTTACCCCCCTATTTCATTCATATTTCTTTCAATATACTTTTTATATTCTAGCTCATGGTTTGCTTCCTTGGTTAGGACACTTGATTTTATTATCTGTCCAAGATCCTTACCCTGCCTCAGAGCTGTCCCTAAATCAATCTCCCTATTGGAATGTAGGCAAAGTTTTAGCATACCAGTGGCTGTAAGCCTTAGCCTATTGCAGTTTTGGCAAAACTTACAAGAGATAGGGTTGATTAGACCCACCTTTCCCTTGGCGCCAGGCAGTTTATAGTATCTTGCTGGTGATGAAATATCCTCCCCTGCCACTGGAACTAGGTCTTTTATGCTATCTAAAATCTTCCTATTGGATATAAAGTTGTCCTCAGCAAAGTTAGCTCCTTGGCCTATAGGCATTAGTTCTATAAATCTTACATCTAGGCCCTGCCTAGTTAAAATAACTAGATCTTGGATTTCGTCATGATTAAAACCACCTATAAGGACTGTATTAATCTTAATAGGACTTAGGCCTAGTCTTTTTGCTTCCTCTATTCCTGCCAAAACATGATCTAAATTCCCACCCCTGGTTATCTGGGAATACTTGTCCTTATTGAGGGTATCCAGGCTAATATTAACTCTTTTTAGTCCTGCCTCTTTTAATTCCTGACCCATAGCCTTAAGTAGGATTCCATTTGTGGTCATAGAAATATCCTGCATATTTTCTAGTTTACTTACCCTATCTATTAGGCCAGAGATGCCCTTTCTCACCAGTGGCTCCCCACCAGTAAATCGTATTTTATTTATACCCAAGTCATGAAATGCCTTGATGATTTCAAAGTTTTCCTCTAGACTTAACATATCTTGGTGCCTT
>CAZFIO010000084.1:0-9495 GCA_964519585.1 uncultured Tissierellaceae bacterium | reverse complement strand
TTTCTGCCAGCTGGATTCGAGAATTTATCCCATATATCTCCTGAAAATCGTTTATTTTATAGCCACCTATCTTGTAGCCATCCTGGTTTAAAACCTGAATAACATCAGTTAAGTATAATTCACCCTGGGCATTATTGTCATCTATCTTTTTTAATGCCTCCCTAAGCAAGTGAGCCTTAAAGCAAAATACTCCAGAATTTATCTCCCTTATATTTCTTTCATCTTCACTAGCATCCTTATGCTCCACTATCCTAAGAATATTGCCCTCTTTATTTCTTTTTATTCTGCCATAACCACTGGCATCTTCCAAAACAGCAGTTAAGACAGTCCCATGAAAACCACCATCCTTATGGTAGTTTAAAAAACTCCTTAGGCTTTCTCCCCTAATCAAGGGAGTATCACCACATAAAATAAGGATATTACTATCATCATCTATAATATCCATGGCCTGCATCACTGCATATCCAGTCCCATAGGGAAGTCCTTCACCTATAGGCTGGCTCTTAAAGACAAGATCTGAATCCCTAAAATAATCCCTAATCTCATCCCCACCATGGCCTACAATCACAATGTTTTTTTCAGTATTTGCACTTACACTTGCATCTATCACATATTGTAGTATGGGTTTACCTGCTACCCTATGCAATACCTTGGGTAATTTTGACTTCATCCTAGTCCCTTCACCTGCTGCAAGTATTATTGCAAGATCCATAAACCTTCACCTCGTTTAAGATTATTCTTTAAACATATTTACCTATATCTATTATAAGACTATTGTAAATGATAAGTCCATAGTTAAAGTAATAATTCTAGAAATTATTATACTATCTTGGGCCTGGATTTTCTAAAAAATAAAATAGAGCCTTTAGGCCCTATTCTATTCCTCTACCGCTTCAAGTACTTCTACTGCTTCCGCAGCTAAAGCTTTTTCATATTCTTCAAAAACCGCTTCTTGGATCTTTTGACGAGTGGTGGCATTTATAGGGTGAGCAATGTCTCTATATTCACCATCTGCCATCTTCCTACTAGGCATTGCGATAAACAAGCCATTCTGTCCATCAATTACCTTAATATCGTGGACTACAAATTCATCGTCAAATGTAACTGAAACTATTGCCTTCATTTTGCCTTCCTCTGTCACCTTCCTAACCCTAACATCAGTAATATTCATTATGTTTCACCACCTTCCTCAGAAGCAAAAAATTATGATATATCTATTATTCTACATAAATTGGAAAATTCCTTCTTTAAATTTAAAAAAAATTGAAAATTTCAAATATTTTTGTTAAATTATTCAATATCCATAAGAAAATTGTTCTTTTCAATTAAATCTGATATGATATAATCATTTAGTGACATATTTAAACAAGTGGAATACAATAATATTATTAAATATAATGGCAATAATAGAATTAAGAATAAGACTGGGAGGCATTTTATGTTTAGCTTTAATTTTGATACAAATTCCTACAAGCAAATACATTTTATTGGCATAGGCGGCATAAGCATGAGCGGTTTAGCTGAAATCCTTTTAACTAAAGGTTTTAAAATATCAGGGACAGACTCAAAAGAATCAACAATCATTGAACATTTAAAAGATTTAGGTGCAAAAATTTTCTTAAACCATAAGGAAGATAATATAAAAGGGGCAGACTTAATTATCTATACAGATGCAATCTCAGAGGACAATGTAGAATTAAGGGCCGCTAAAAATTCAAATATACCAACTGTAGATAGGGCAAGTTTTCTAGGAGCTATTATGAAAAATTATACATATTCTATAGCAGTTTCAGGAACCCACGGTAAAACTACCACCACCAGTATGATAGCCAGTATAACCAACCATGACACCCTTAACCCTACTGTACTCTTGGGTGGTCAACTGGATGATATAGGTGGAAATGTAAAGCTGGGTAGCAATGACTATATACTTACAGAAGCCTGTGAATACAAGGCAAATATTCTCAAATACTTCCCTACCATGGCAATCGTTTTAAATATAGATGAAGACCACCTGGATTTTTTTAGGGATATGGACCACATAATAGATACTTTTAAGGGTTATGCCAACAATTTGGAGGAAGGGTCTTATCTCATAATAAATGCAGATGATGCAAATACACAAAACATTATAAATGGAACAAAAGCAAAGGTAATAACATTTGGAATATATAAGACTGCTGATTATAGTGCAGAAGAAATTGTCTTCTCAGAGGATGGCAAATCATCCTTTATATTAAAAATCAACAATAAGGAATACTACCCTGTAAGCCTAAAAGTTACAGGACATCATAATGTTTATAACGCTCTGGCCTCTATAGCAGCAGCCCACCTTTATGGGGTGCCTATAGAAAAGATTTTGAATTATATTTCACTTTACAATGGAGTCCATCGAAGGCTAGAATACAAGGGAACAATCAATGGAGTAAGGGTTATGGATGATTATGCCCACCACCCAACAGAAATCAGGGCAACCCTAGAGGCTTTGAAAAATTATTCAAAATCCAAAGTTTACTGTGTTTTCCAGCCTCATACCTATACTAGGACCAAGGCCTTGCTGGATAGCTTCTCTGAAGCCTTCACCCACTCAGATGAGGTGATAATCACAGATATATATGCGGCTAGGGAAAACGACAATGGCGAAGTCCACTCAAAAGATTTGGTGCATGCAGTAAAATCAAAGGGATCAAATGCCACCTATCTTTCTACCTTTGATGAGGTTGAAGAATATCTAAAGGAAAAAGCAGAAAAAAATGATATAATCCTAACCATGGGAGCAGGAAATGTATACGAAATAGGAGAATCAATCCTAAATAATGAAGTTAGAGTGCTGCAAGAAAAAACTGCAGTATAAATAAAAATAAGGCTAATGATAGCCTTATTTTTTTATGGTATCCTCAGGACATACTTCTACGCATCTTCCACAATGCAGACATTCATTGTTTATAATCAAAGGATAGGTTTTTTTCTTATCTTCCCAGATAAAGGCATCAGCAGGGCAAACCCTTACACATCTGCCACATTTGGTACAATCATCATTAAAGACCATATAAGTCTTTTTATTAAATCTGGAAAATATCGATAGAAGTGTCCCGTAAGGACAGAGATATCTGTGCCAAAATTCAGGTCTGTAAAAATAGGTAAGTAGTATACCACTAGCAAACAATACTGGAAGTACAGGAAGCTTCTTTCCTGTCTTAAAAACTATAAACATAGTTCCTAAAAATAAGGCCAGCATCCCATACCTAACCATAGGGTTTTTAAATGCATCAGGGGTAGGCTTTCTCTTTCTTTTGTTCTTACTAGCCCTATCATCTATTAACTCCATCCCTGTATTTATAGGACATATATAGCCACAATAAAACCTTCCAAAATAGGTTGACAGGAGCAAGCTGCCCCCAAATATGGCCATCCAAACCTGAACCTTACCAAGAATTACCAATAGTACAAACAATATTAAGGTAACAACTTGAACTATTTTTCTTTTTTCCATAAAATCCCCCTTTTATTTTTTTTTACTTTTGAGGTAACTCCTTGTATACTTCTTTCTTAAGCTTTTCCTTTACTATAAAACCATCTAATATCCAGATTAAGGCTGGTAATATAATAAAGGTTGCAATTAAGGCCAAGGATATATTGATAACTGTCATTAGCCCAAAGTCCTTTAGGATTACAAACTTTGAAGTCATCAGTACACTAAATCCACCAACAGTTGTAAGACCTGATGCTAGGGTTGCCTTACCTATAAATTTTATAGTTGTAAATAAAGCTCTTCTTTTTTCCTTTCCTAGATGCCTTTCTTCCAGGTATCTTTCTAGCAGCATTATGGTCATTTCAGTTCCCATTCCTAGGACTAAAGCTCCAAGAGTAGCAGTTATTGGAGTATATTTTAAGCCTAGTAAATTCATAATCCCACCAGACATTCCAACTATTATTAGAACAGGAAGAACTGCAACCAAGGCCTTAAAGAAGGACCTATATAATATTAGTAGGGATATAAATACTAAGCCCAATCCTATAATAGTCATCCTTTGCCTACCATCTGTCAAGCCTTTAACCATCTCCACATCCAAAACAGATTTCCCTGTAATGGAGGTTTTTATAGGGGCGTTCTTAAGCAGGATATGCATATCTTCAACAAAGTCCTGTAATTCTGCTGTAGCCATATGGTCTACATTCATAAGAATAACAGCCTTATCCATCTTATTATTTATAAACATGGCCCTTTGGTTTTCCGGTATGTCTTCATTTATAATCTCCATATAGTCACCAAGGCTAAGCTTATCTAAATCAGAGAAGTTTTCAACCAAGTTGTCTATAAACTTAATGTCAACTATCTTGTTTGAAAACTTAAGTTTCACTTCATCAACTGTTTTCCTCATCCAGGCTAGATTTTCTTCAGTAAGCAGGTTTTCATCTTCCATAAATATAACCATCTGGTTTGTAGAGCCTACTACATCACGGATATAATGAATATCATGAAGGGCCTCCATGTCTTGAGGCATAAAGGTTTCTATATCAGTTTCTACACCTACTTTTGTATCTGCTATCAAGCCAAAGGCTGCCAGACCTATGGATACTATTATTATAATTGGTGATAATTTTGTAACTAGATTTACAGTAAACCTTAAAAACTTATCTATAGGTCCTGGTTTATCATAGTCCTTAATGTTAAATTCTCTTGCCTTCGCTGCAACTGTGTCCCTAGCACCAAGAATTGGCATAAGTAGGAATATACTTCCTATAAAGCTTACTATAACCCCAATTGTAAGCATCTTTCCAAAATCTTGTATCATAGGCACAGGTGAGGCAAAAAGAGAAACAAAGCCTAGTACCGTGGCTAAGACAGCTAAACCTACTGCCTTACCAATCTGTACAAGGGTGGTCTTAACTGACTGCTCTTCTTCGTATCTGTTTTGGAATTGGATAGAGTAGTCTATACCAAGCCCAATCAATATGGGAAATACTGCCATGGAAACCATGGTCATAGAAACATTCAAATGTCCCATAAGGCCCAGTGTTCCAACAACTGATACAAATATTATCCCCAGGCTCAAGGCCCTCCACCTAACCCTAAACACAAGATTTAGTATTATAAGCATTAGAACAACTGCTGAAGCAACCATTATTACCATATTGGACTTCATTTCTGCCCTTAAAGAAGAATCTAGGACTGGTTTTCCTGATACTATATAATCTACATCAAATTCCTCCGCTTCCACTGCATAAACTACATCCTTGTAAATAGCATCAATAGTAGCATCTTCAAGGTTTCCATTTAATTTAATCATTAGCATCATATGATTTTCATCTATGATGGTATCTGAAAATATATCCCTTAAAACTCCATCCTCATAAAGAATATTGTCCAGCTCCTCTTGATTGTGGGGGAAATATGGCACCATCATTCCAGATTTGTCATAAAAAGTATTAAGACCGTCACTTACCGTCCTAAGATTATCACCCATAGTGATGAAACCCTCAGACATGGTTTTCAACTCATCTGGTGAAATCCCACCTGACAAATTGCCCTTCATAGCTTGAATCTCATCTTCCATATTGTTTTTGAAAGTAAAAAATACTTCAGTCATATCTGGCAAAATACTTCCACCACCTGCCATTTGTGACAGGTTAGTAGAAAAATTATTTAAATTATCACTCATGGTTACAAGCCCCATGGATATTTGCTTTAATTCCATTGAAGACATCCCATTAGCAGATAAGGCCTCCAGCTTGTTCCCCATATCATTTAAGTTTTTTCCCATTTCCCCTAGACCAGTCCCCATGGTTAAAAACTTGTTCTTTAATTCTTCCTCCTGCTTTCCGCCTATATCTCCCATAAGTTTACTAGGATCCATAGTAGTCATTAAATTATCTAGTTTCTTTTCTATAGCTTGTGGATCAGGCAAATCTTTAGACCCTAATTCTTGGCCAAGCTCTGTAAGCTTATCTCCTAATTCTCCAAGCCCACTACTTATATCTGGTAGTTGTTTCCTTATCTCACTTCCTTGTTTATCGGTTATTTGATGAACAATAGAAGCTGGGCTCATGATGGTGAAAATTCCATCATTAAATTTAAGTCTTTCTTCCACCTTCCACATCTTTTGCATATTGCTTAAATTTAGTAAATCTTTTTCCTCTCCTTCTAGTAAAACCATGATGGCATCCCCACCAAATTCCTGCTCCATCTTGTAATTTGATATATAGGCATCATTGTCACTTTTAACCAAGGTTTCACTACCTGTAGCCATATTCACCTTAATAGCTCCCACTATCATAAGGGCAAATATTATTATGGTAATAAATAAGGTCTTAAAAGGAGTCTTCTCTATCCTGCTGCCAATTCTTGTAAATATCTTATTCAAAATAATCAGTCCACCTTTTCTTTATGTCTTTACCTACTTATATTTTCTACTAATTTTTTTACATAGGATTCTATTTCTTTATCATCTGTTTTTGGTAAATACAAGAATGATAAGATACTTCCCATTAGGAATCTAAGGGAAAAAACTTCATCCTCTAGATCTATACCTGCCTCCTTGATGGAAGCCTTTAACAATGAGGTGATTTGGCTGATTATATCGAAATCAGCTACTTCAGGGTTTATCTGACTTTCCATTAGGATTAGTTTTATTACTGCATGATGGTGGGAAAGAAAACTTATCCTTTCCCTTAGGATGTACTCCAACTTTTCTATAGGCTCCATATCCTTGGATTGAAATAAGGATTCCTTTAGGCTAGTAAGTAATATAGGTTCTATGGCTTGAATAAATATTTGCTTCTTTGAGTCAAAATATCTAAATAAGGTAACCTCTGAAACACCAGCTTCCTTGGCTATATCTACAGTAGTTGAGCCATTGTAACCTTTTTCTATAAATACATTTAAAGCAGAATTTAGAATCTGCTCCCTTCTCTCTTCCCTAGTCATTCTTCTAGTATTAATTTTCACTTCCTCCTCCCTATGTAAGTAACCACTTACATACAATAGCACACTATTTTTATTTAGTCAAGAAAAAAAGTACCAAGATTTTTCTTGATACTTTTTTTAATATTTACTCCCATGCTTCAAGCAGTTTTTCTAATCCTACGATTGCCAACTGGTTTTTCCTAGTCATAAATTCATTCCTATTATTTTTTTCAAATTCTTCAATTAAATCTTTTATACTTGTAGACTCATGCAGGGAGGCAAAGTAATCATCTATTTGCTGATCTAGTTTCCCTGACCCCTTAAAGCCTTTGGCCTTTCTTGCATTGGAGGACCAGGTAAAGGTAGCACCTATTTTACTTGGATCTTTTTTGATTTCTGGATTAGCTATGGAGTTGATATAATAATTTAACTGAAAATCTTCACTTATATCATTGCAGCCTTTTAAAACAGTAGCCATAGCATAATCCATATAGGATTTTGCACCATAGGGAAGACCGTTCTTTCGGATTTCTCCAACCCTATTATTGAAGTCTTCATCACTAGCAAAACGTTGTCTAACCTGACCTATGGTAATCTTAGCTGCTTTCTCCATGATTTCAGTATTTTGATTTTCAACTTCAACTATAGTTTCTTTTTTCTCTGCTTTCGGGCTTACCTTTGGTTTTTTAATAGGTTTTTTTGCTTCTTCTTTTGTTTCATCCTTTTTTATACTATCTTTTGCTTCATCCTTGTCCTTAGCAATATCATCCTCTTGAACTATTATATCTTGGCTATCTTGAGGTTTTGGTTCTTCTACTTGGTCAGGTGTTTTTGTATCCTTTCTAATGTAGGATTCATCAAAAACTCCATCTCCACAAGTATCCCTAATTGTATCTTCAGTAGAAGTCAAAAAATAATCAAAATCTGCTAGGGGAATAGCTTGACCATTTAACATTTCACTAAAGGCAACTGCAAGATTAAACTTCATAATTTTATCCTTGCCCTTCCCCTTCAGTTTAATTGCTGTTTTTTGGAACTCATTTTCATTGTCAGATGCTATTTCCTCAATTACATCATTGTATACTTCCCATTCGTATTCTTCCATCTTGATTGTTTCTCTGGCTATTCTTGTGTTTTTCTTAAACCTATCCTTTAAAACGCTTGGTTTTACTCCCTCCAACCATACTTCAAACAAGGGTATGTTTTCTTCATCATCTTTCCATTCCTTGACAGCTTCTGTACGGCTATATAAAATTTCCAACAGAGTAGCATAACTAGTTATATAAGCCTCGCTTATAAAGACTAGTATACCCTTACAATAACCATTTTCTAAAGCTTCCCTCATCTGTTCTATCCATCTTTTATTAGACCCATCAAAGGCTCTATCATAATAAATTCTTAAACCTTTTTTGGTATGTAATTCATAGACAATATTCTCTAGAACCTTCTCCCAATCTCTACTTGCATAGCTTATAAATATATAAGGCTTATCCTCATCAGGACGGGTATATTCTATTTCTTTAAGTTTTTTACTTTCTTGTCTTTCCCTAACAAGATTGTTTTTATTGGTCATATTATTTCCCCCTATCTATATTACAATTTATTTATATACACTTAAATTTATAGTATTTAGTAATGGAATAATATTTTTTACTGCATCCCTATCCAATTCCTTAATTTCCTCACTTAGGTCATCATAGGATATGATAAATGGACTTTCCTTTTTTTCTACATCCTTTACAGGACCATACTTCCATCCATTTTGGACCCTTTCTTCTAACCAGGAATCATGCTCAAGTTTTGATAGAAATTCTACTTCCATATCTGATAGGGCCTTAACCTCATCCCCGTCATCTTTAAAGGGTAGTACACTATAGCCCAGTCTAGCAAGCTTTTCTGTCATTTGCTTGGCCTGTCTAATATTTGAATACTTAAGGGTCTGGGGTAGAGACTCCCAGCTAGGATAGGCTAAATCTATATCTGGATTCCTAAGTAGTTGTTTTTCGTTGTAGTCATCATGAATCATCCTAGCTAGTTTTTCTATGTTTTCTATTAATAATCTAGGCTGAATATCTCTTTCCTTGATAGCTATATCTTCTATATAAAGATCTGACAAAGTCATAGTAGCAATATTTAAGCCATCTGGAAATATTTCATATAAGTCAATTACCTTAATAACCGAGTTTTCTTTCTTTTTCTTATACTCCTCTTCCACATCCCCATCTAGTATTAGGTAGGTCATATCCAAGGAATCCTCGCTAATATTTATCCTAGACTCACCAGCTGCAGCCTTCTTTTTATCTTCAATGCCATAAGCCTCCCTATTCCAATCCTGAAGCTCATCACACAGGATAAGTAAATAGGACAGAGGATGGATACTAGCCTTTAGTAGGCCTAAATTAAAGGGCTCCTTCATAAGGCCGTTTTTATAGTAGTTGTGTAACAAGATAGCACTAGAAGCGCTTATTATAGATTCCATCAAAACTTCCTTGTTTTTCTCGTCCTCTGAAAGATAGGCATACCACTTCAGTAGAATTATAGCACTGTAGTAGCCATGGTCTACAAAACCAGCCTTTTTCATTAGATCT
>CAZFIO010000083.1:0-9510 GCA_964519585.1 uncultured Tissierellaceae bacterium | reverse complement strand
TTAAATACTGTATCCTAATGGAGGCATACCTAGTTTTTGATGTAAGGTTTTTACCAAACCCCTACTATATACCAGACTTAAAGGAAATATCAGGAGAAAACAAGGCTACTGTAGACTACGTATTTAAATGGCCTCAAACAAATATATTTATTAATAAAACAATCAATATGATAGACTTTCTTCTACCCTATTATGTAGATGAAGGAAAAACACAATTGATAGTGGGAATAGGTTGTACAGGAGGATTTCACAGGTCAGTAGCAATAGCTAACCACCTAGGCAAATTAATACAATCCAAAGGACATAAGGTTCTTGTAAACCATAGAGAGTTAAATTAGATGGGGGTTTAATATGGATAGAAGATGGACAATGATAAATGACGGTGATGAACCAAAGATAGTAGTAATAGGTGGTGGGACTGGCTTATCCATACTTCTCAGAGGCCTAAAACTCTACACATCAAATATAACAGCAATAGTTACTGTAGCTGATGATGGTGGGAGTTCAGGAGTTTTAAGGGAAGACTTAGGTATGCTACCACCAGGAGATATCAGGGATTGCCTAATAGCACTAGCTAATATGGAGCCAAAATTAAAAAAACTATTTCAATATAGGTTTGACGAAGGTATTTTAAAGGGGCAAAACTTTGGAAATCTCTTTATTGCAGCTATGAATGGTATACATGGAAGTTTTGAAATGGCAATTAAGGAAACCTCCAATGTCCTAGCTATAACTGGAAAAGTCTTACCTATGACCCTGGATAAGGTGAAAATTTCTGCTGAGTTAGAAAACGGTATGCTTATAAAAGGGGAGTCACTTATTCCTAGAATGGCACTTAAGCAAAAGAGCCCTATAAAAAGAGTATATATTGATCCAGTAAACTCAAAACCCTTGGAGGACGGAATCCAGGCCATAAGAGAGGCTGATATTATTATTTTAGGGCCAGGAAGCCTCTATACATCTATAATACCAAACCTACTTGTAAACCATGTTAGCCAGGAGCTATATGATTCTAAGGCAAAAAAAATATATATTTCCAATATTATGACCCAACCTGGTGAAACAGATAATTATACTATAAGTGAACATGTCCAGGCACTGCTAGACCATAGTATGGAGGGTATCCTAGATTATATTATAGTAAATACAGAAAGCATTCCAGAAGAACTAAAAGAAGAATACATACTTGAGGACTCAATTCCAGTAGTTTTAAGAAAAAATGATATAGAATTCTTGCAAGAAAAAAACATACAAATAATTGAAGAGGAACTTTTCTACCTATATGATGATTATATAAGACATGATTATATTACTCTTAGTGAAATAATAATGGATATTTTTCATAGAAATTCTTAGTTGTAAAAGCTACTCCTAATTCTAGCCCTAGTTTTAGGAGTTTTTAATAAGAAACCATGCAAATTTATAGAAGAATTTCATTAGAAAATATAGTATAATTAAAGTAAAATAAGTATTTGACCTATAAATTACTTGGGAGCTGGTAATATGGATAAGGAGATAAGTGCAGGAGGTCTTGTTGTTTTTGGAAACGCCATACTAATGCTAAAGAAGTTTAATGGTGACTGGGTCTTACCTAAAGGAAGGGTTGAGGCTGGTGAGGCTTTAAAATCAACTGCCCTAAGAGAAGTTATGGAGGAATCGGGAGTTAAGGCAGAAATAGTAGAATATATAGGAAAAGCCAATTATCATTATAAAAATATTAAGGGCAACACTATGATATCAAAGACTGTCCACTGGTTTCTTATGACAACAAACAATATGAACTGTGCACCCAAAAAAAGAGAGGGCTTTGTAAATGCTATGTTTGTTCAAAAAAACAAGGCCATGAGAATAGCCAAGTATGACGATGAACGGAAAATGATAAGTAAGGTTATCAATATAACAGATAGTAATTGCTGGAGGTGATTCTATGTCATTTTCTTTAACAAGTAAAAATGAATTATCGAGAATTCCTGTAGAAGACCAGTGCTGTGCATTAGCAGAATTAGGCGGCTTGATAAGGATGTGTGGAACTATTAAAATTTTGGGGAAAGAAAGGGTTAACCTTAAATTCACCACTGAAAATGCAGCCATCGCCAGAAGGATTTTTACCATTATAAAATATTTGTATAAGACTGAAGTTGAAGTTCTTGTGAGAAAAAACAGGCAATTAAAGAAGAACAACAATTATCTAGTCCAGATTTCTTCTAGTAGAATTTCTAAAAAGGCCTTGGTGGATGTAGGCTTTATAGATGAAAACAAAAAAAATATATTTAACACGAATTATAAGGTAAAAGAAGATTTAATCAAAAAAAGATGCTGTAAAAGAGCCTATATAAGAGGATCATTTCTTGGTGGAGGTTCAATTAGCAATCCAGAAAAGACCTACCATTTAGAAATGGTAACCAACAACGAAGAACATGCAGAGGATCTACGAGATATAACTAATTCTTTTGGACTAAATTCAAAAATAGTTCTAAGGAAGGACAATTATGTGGTATATTTAAAAGAAGGGGAGCAAATAGTAGATTTTTTAAATATTATAGGAGCTCACCAAGCTTTATTAAAATTAGAAGATATAAGGGTCCTTAAGGATGTAAGGAATAATATAAATAGGATTGTAAATTGTGAAACAGCCAACTTAAGTAAAATTATTAATGCTTCAATGAGGCAGGTTCAATATATAGAAATCATACAAAGACATATGGGCTTAAATGAACTACCAGACAATCTAAGGGCAATAGCCCAACTAAGGCTAGATAATAGGGATGCATCCCTAAAAGAAATTGGAATGATGCTAGATCCTCCAATGGGAAAATCAGGAGTAAATCATAGGTTTAAAAAAATTGAAGAACTAGCAAATGAATTGGAAGGAGTGTAGCAATGGAAGAATTAATAATCAAAGTTTCAAATGAATATGGCCTGCATGCCAGATCCGCAGCCTTGTTTGTACAAGAGGCCAATAGGTTCGAGTCAGATATAGATATTGAATTTATGGGCAACAGAATTAATGGAAAGAGCATAATAGGTGTTATGTCTTTGGGTATATACTCTGGGGATGAAATTAAAATAATAGCATCAGGCACTGATGATAAAGAGGCCCTAGAAGCTTTGGCTAATTTAATTGAGAATGGTCTTGAGGATGTGTAAATAGTGAAAGCATTAGTAGATAAGATAATAATTACCAATAATAGATATGTTTATGAAAAATATAAGGACTCTACAGATATTGTATTTCATGAGAAATACAAATATATGGAGGTTCTAGAGCTAACTAGGGATAGGATTCATAAGGGTCATAAACTTTTAACCCACCCCTTATCAGGAAGTGTAAAACCAAATGAAACACCCTTCAAATCTATAATGATTTCTGGGGATGAAGAAGACTTAGATATGGATAGTTTACGGATAATAGAGGATAGTATCTTAACAACTAGGAAATTTTTATCAAATGCTAAGCCTGTAGAGTGGACAGACAAGGTAGTGGAAGATTTTAAAACTATAGACCTAGCATTGATTGATAATGTGATTAATAATTTAAAATAAGTATAAAGACTTAAGTAAGTCTTTATATTTATTTTAAGCTAAGGAATCCTAGTATAGGAAGACAAGAGGAGAAAAATATGGACCTAAATAATAAATTTGTTCACCTACATGTTCATACTGAATATAGTCTACTTGATGGCTCAACCCGGATAAAAGACTTGATTAAAGAAGTGAAGAATTTAGGCATGGATGCCATAGCAATAACCGACCATGGATCTATGTTTGGAGTTATACAGTTCTACAGGGAAGCCAAAAAGCATGGAATTAAACCAATCCTAGGTTCAGAAGTATATGTTGCTATAAACAAAAATACTGAAAGAGAAAACAAGGATAAAAACCAGTACCACCTGGTTCTCCTAGCTGAAAACCAAGAAGGTTATGAAAATCTAATGAAGCTTGTTTCAGAGGCCTATATAAATGGATTTTACTATAAACCTAGGGTGGACCATGACCTGTTGAGAAAATATAGTAAGGGAATTATAGCATTATCAGCTTGCCTTGGTGGAGAAATACAGCAGTTTCTCTTGGACAACAATTATGATAGGGCCCAGGAAGTAGCCAAAACTTATCAAGACATATTTGGGACAGACTCCTTCTTTATGGAGTTACAAGACCATGGTTTACAAGAACAAAAAGAAGTAAACAGGCAAATGATTAAAATCAGCAAGAATCTAGGAATTCCCTTGGTAGCTACGAATGATGTTCATTATTTAAGAAAAGAAGATGCCCTAGTCCATGATGTCCTTCTATGTGTGCAAACTGGCAAGACAGTAGATGAAACAGATAGGATGAGATTTCCTACTGCTGAATTTTATTTAAAATCAAGGGAGGAAATGGCAGAACTATTTAGTGATACTCCTGAAGCCTTGGAAAATACAGTAAAAATAGGGCAAAGGTGCAATGTGGAAATAGATTTTGATACCCTCCACCTACCTGGTTATGATGTTCCGGAGAATTATACCAATGAAAGTTACCTAAAAGAACTAGTCCTAGATGGACTTAGGGAAAAGTATGGAGAACTTACAGAAGAAATTTTAGAAAGGTTTCAATATGAATTTGACACTATAGTCGACATGGACTATACGGATTATTTTCTTATAGTATGGGATTTTATTAAATATGCAAAAGAAAGGGACATAATGGTAGGGCCAGGAAGAGGGTCAGCTGCAGGAAGTATTATATCCTATGGGTTAGGAATTATAGATATTGACCCCCTGAAATATGGTTTAATATTTGAAAGATTTTTAAATCCTGAGAGAATTACAATGCCGGATATAGATATAGATTTTTGTTATGAAAGAAGAGAAGAAGTTATAGACTATGTTGTAAAAAAATATGGAGCAGACAGGGTAGCCCAAATAGTTACCTTTGGAACCATGGCTGCAAGAGGTTCCATAAGGGACGTAGGCCGAGCAATAAACATGCCCTATGGACAGGTAGACTATATTGCTAAGCAAATCCCTACTGAACTAGGAATGACAATTGATAGGGCTCTTGAAATCAACAATAAACTAAGAGAAGAATATGAAAGCAACGAGGAAACCAAAAGACTTATAGACTACGCAAGGGCAGTAGAGGGGCTACCTAGACATACATCAACCCATGCTGCTGGAGTTGTTATTTCTAAAGATCCAGTGACAAAGTATGTACCCCTCTTAAGAAATGGGGAATCAATTGCTACTCAATTTAATATGATAGAGCTGGAAGAACTTGGCCTCCTAAAAATGGATTTTTTAGGACTCAGAACACTTACAGTTATTAGGGATACTATAAACTTGATAAAGGATAAACATGGTAAAGAAATTAATTTTGATGACTTCACCTATGATGATCCAGAAGTTTTTCAAATGTTTGCTAGAGCAGAGACCCTAGGGATATTTCAATTTGAAAGTCAAGGCATGAGGGCCTTCTTAAAGGACCTAAAGCCCGATGTCTTTGAAAATCTAATAGCAGCAAACTCCTTATTTAGGCCAGGACCTATGAACCAAATACCTGTATTTGTAGAATGTAAGCATGATCCAAGAAAAATCAAATATATACATCCAAAACTAGAAGGTATTTTGGATGTAACCTATGGTTGTATCGTATACCAGGAGCAAGTTATGCAAATAGTCCAGGACATAGGTGGTTACTCCATGGGACAGGCAGACCTAGTAAGACGTGCCATGGGTAAGAAAAAGATGGATATAATGGAACAAGAAAGGAAAAACTTTATTTACGGCCAAGAAGACAAGGATGGTAATGTTCTTATAAACGGAGCCATAAGAAATGGAGTAGATGAAAAATCAGCCAACAAGATATTTGATTTAATGATAGACTTCGCTAACTATGCCTTTAACAAGTCCCACTCAGCTGCCTATGCAGTTATTGCCTATAGGACAGGATGGTTAAAAACTTATTACCCAGTAGAATTTATGGCAGCCCAAATATCTTCAATAATGGGGGATACAGGTTCTGTTTCCTTATATATTCAAGAGTGTAAAAGGCTAGGTATAGAGGTTCTACCACCAAATATAAATGAGTCCTTTCATAAGTTTACAGTTGCAGATGGGAAAATAAGATTTGGCCTAACAGCTGTAAAGAATGTAGGGTTTAGTCTAATAAGTGCAATTGTTAAGGCTAGAAAGGATGGAAAGTTTACATCATTTACAGACTTTATTGAAAGAGTGGATAAAACTGACCCAACAGCCATAAACAAAAGGGCGATAGAATCTCTAATCAAGGCAGGAGCTATAGATGGCTTAAGGGCAAATAGGGCCCAATTATTAGCTATTTATGAGAAGACAATTGAAGGGATTCATGCTGATAGGAAAAGAAATGTTAAGGGACAGTTTTCCTTGTTTGAAACATTCAATGATCCTAATGATACAGAAAATCTACCTGATTTAGAAGAATTCCCCCAAAGAATCCTTTTATCAATGGAAAAGGATTACCTAGGTATATATGTATCAGGACACCCTCTAGATCCATATAAAAAGGATTTAGAATTGGTTTCAAACATCTCCACCTATGATATAATCTCTCAAACAGAAGACAATGCAAATAGCCTGAAATCTGTAAGGGATGGACAAAGAATTAAAATAGCTGGAATTATATCAGAAACTAAAAATATGGTTACAAAAAATAATAACATGATGGCCTTTATAAATCTAGAAGACCTATACGGTATAATAGAATGTATAGTATTTCCAAAAACCTATGACAAGTTTAACCATCTTTTATTGCCAGATCAATTAGTAGTAATAGAAGGTAGGCTAAGTATCTCAGAAGCAGAAGACGCAAAAATAATCTGCGAAAACATATATGAATTAAATAAGTATAAAAAGCACAAGGTCTATTTAAAATTAGAAAATGATAGGCCTGATAAGTATAACCAGGTAAAAGAAATTCTTGAAAAGTATCCAGGGGAAACACCTGTATATATTTATATAGAAGAAAGTAAAAAGACCTTTGCAACCTCAAATAAGTTATGGATTGAATTGGATAAAAATGATATAATATTTAAATTAGAAAATTTATTAGGCAAGGATTCTGTTATAGTTCAATAAACTAATAAGGGGGTATTTCATGTGGACTACAATTTATATAGCAGTTGGAGAGGAAAACACACTTAGGATAAAAAATACCCTAATACAAGCAGGTTATATTTTAAAGACAAAATTTCTTACTAGCGAAAATGGAAAAGAGCTCTATGAGATTTTGGTTCCACAATTTGAGGCAGAAGAGGTTCAAGAATTTATTATAGAATCTGGAATTCTATAATAGTAAAAGAGGGGGAATTATGTGAAAACTATAGGAATTATATCCAGTGGTGGAGATGCCCCAGGCATGAATGCAGCAATAAGAGCTGTGGTTAGAACATCCATCTACAACGGTTTAAAGGTCTTAGGGATAAAGGAAGGTTACAATGGTTTAATCACTGGTGATATCCAGGAGTTAAATCTTTCATCAGTTGCTGATATAGTACATAGGGGTGGTACTATTTTAAGAAGTAGCAGGTCGGATGAATTTGAAACTGAAGAAGGCTTCCAAAAAGTCCTAAGTATTATAAAAATGTTCGGTATAGATGGCCTAGTAATCCTGGGTGGAGATGGGACCCTGAAGGGGGCTAGAGAACTGGATAAAGCAGGAGTACCCGTTATAGGCATCCCCTGTACCATAGACAACGATTTAGGTTTCACAGACTACACCATAGGGTTTTTAACAGCAGTTGAAACTGTAACTGAAGCCATAAGCAAAATTAGGGATACATCATCCTCCCATGGAAGGGCAAATATTATAGAAGTAATGGGAAGAAAATGCGGAGATATCGCCCTCTATGCAGGCCTGGCTGGTGGTGCAGAAAGTATCATAGTACCTGAAGTTGATTTCAACATGGATGAAGTTAATAAAAAGGTCTTACAGGGAAAAAACAGAGGTAAATTACACCATATTATTGTTTTGGCAGAAGGTGTGGGAAATGCCTATAGCATAGCAAAGGATGTTACTGAAAAAACAGGAGTAGATACTAGGGTAACTATCCTAGGCTATATTCAAAGAGGTGGAACCCCTTCAGTATTTGATAGAATTATAGCAAGTCAAATGGGTAGGAGTGCAGTGGAAATACTAATTCAAGGTGGGAAAGGCAGAGCCTTAGGGATTAAATGCAACGAAATTATAGATTTAAATATATCTGAAGCACTGGAAGTTGAAAAAACTTTTAATATGGAAATGTACGAAACCACAAAACTACTATCAATTTAAAATGGAAGGAAGAAATATTATGAAAAAAACAAAAATTGTATGTACCATAGGGCCTGCATCAGAATCGGAAGATGTCCTAAGAGACTTATTCTTAAATGGGCTAAATGTTTGTAGGCTGAACTTTTCCCATGGTAGTCATGAAGAACACAAGGCACGAATAGATAATATAAAGAAGGTTAGAGAAGAATTGAACCTTCCTATTGGGATTATGCTGGATACAAAAGGACCTGAAATTAGGCTAGGTAAGTTTAAAAATGAAACAATTGAATTAAAACAAGGTGATATATTTACCTTAACTTCTAGGGAGATAGAAGGGGATGAAACAATAGTAAACATATCCTATGAAAATCTGGCCAACGATGTGAAAGTTGGGTCAAGAATTTTGATTGATGATGGCCTTGTGGAACTAGAAGTTTTACAAATAATTAATAATACAGATATAAAATGTATAGCTATAAATAATGGAACTTTAAAGAACAACAAGGGAGTAAATGTACCCAATGTTGAAATAAACCTTCCTCCAATAATTCAAAAAGATATAGATGATATAATATTTGGGATTGAAAACGGAGTGGATTTTATTGCCCCTTCATTTATTAGAAAGGCTGAAGATGTTACAGCCATAAGAAAGATTTTGGAAGAAAACAATGGTTACAATATAGGAATTATATCTAAAATTGAAAACCAACAGGGTGTTGACAATATAGAAGAAATAATCGAATTATCAGATGGTATAATGGTTGCTAGGGGAGACTTGGGTGTAGAAATACAAACAGAAATAATGCCCCTGGTTCAAAAAGAATTAATAAAGAAATGTAACATGGCGGGTAAACCCGTAATCACAGCAACCCAAATGCTGGACTCCATGATGAGAAACCCAAGGCCTACAAGGGCAGAAGTGACAGATGTGGCAAATGCAATCCTCGATGGTACTAGCGCAATTATGCTATCAGGAGAAACAGCTGCGGGAAAGTATCCAGTAGAATCAGTAAAAATAATGTACAATATTGCAATCAAAACTGAAGAATCTTTAGACTATGTAGAATTGCTAAGGGCTAAGTCAGACAAGGCTGAGATAAACACAACAAATGCCATAGGAAGAGCTACCTGTAATACGGCACAAGACTTGGATGTAACAGCTATACTTACAGCTACCGCTTCAGGTACCACTTCATATGCAATTTCAAAGTTAGAGCATTTTTTAAGAGCCTGTTTGCATTCATT
>CAZFIO010000082.1:0-9630 GCA_964519585.1 uncultured Tissierellaceae bacterium | reverse complement strand
TATAAACTTTCTAAATTTATTTTTCATCTCATCACCTCTATCCCTATTATTACCAATGGACTAGTTTTAATACATGCAAATAAAAAAAATGTAGCCTAAACTACATTTTTCCTATCTCTACTCCCTGATAATAGTGTTTTATTATTTCCTCATAGGTCTTGCCTGTCTTAGCCATGCCGTTGGCACCCCATTGACTCATACCCACCCCATGACCATATCCGTAGGTTACTATCTCTATAAGGTTGATTTTCTTATCATAGGATATGGTGAAATTAGTAGAGTTTAAGCCAAATAAATTCCTTATTTCCCTGCCTTGAATTACTACCCCATCTATAGCAATTTCTTTTACACGGCCACTAGGGGTTCTTTCAATTAACTTAATCTTATCCAGGAAGTTGTCCTTGTCTATTTTTATCTCCTTATATTCCTTATTTAAAATGCTTATAAATTCCTTAAGAGTAAACTCCTTGGTCTCCTTAAATTTTGGTGCTTCCTCTTCATAGGGGCTTTCTACTGATTTTAGATAGGGTGAATTGTTTGCAAATACATGGACAGAATCCTCAGTTTGACCCCCACTTGTTGAGTGGTATAGGGGTTCAATAACCTCCCCCCCATAGTAAATAAGCATCTGACTAGTGGTGTCAACTGCATCTTCTATTTTCCCCCAATAATCCTCCATCCACTTGTCTCCATGTATCTCTCTTAGGTCTTCCTTGGAAAGAAAGGCTTGACAATGGGTGCTGGTGCATAGGGGGGCTTTTTTATGGTCAGGGTGGCCATCCTGAAACCTAATACTCCTACTTATAGCATAGGTTCTAGCAGCAATTGCTTGGGCCTTTAAGGCTTCTATATGAAACTTTGCAGGCATTTCTGCTGCTACTACACCCTTTATATATTCATCCAAGGGAAGGTCTAGGACCTGCTTCTTTTTTGAATTATATACCCTAATACTTTCTATCCTTTCCCCCTCTATTATGTAAGGCTTATCCATATCTTGCCCCTTGTTAACCTTATCCTTTGCTTGATTATCATTCCTGTCTACCATAGTAATAAGATTGGGAGACTTGAGGATAATAGTGGGGATAACTATAGTTACTATAAAAACTACCAGCAAATATAAACCTATTTTTCTCATAGTTTTTCATCATCTCCTTAGTATATAAGTATATTTATTCCTATTTGTAAAAAATATTACATAAAGAAATGCATTTAGGATTTAATTATGGTAAACTACACTTAATGATAAAGGCCTATCATGGACTAAATACGAAAAATGGAGGTATGTTTTGAAAAGACAGACAAAGCAATTTTTACTAATTAATTTTATTATTGGTTACTTGTTTTTTGGTGCCTTAGTTTATCAAAATATGGGTTTTATAGAAATACTTAAAAGCCCTGCCCATCTCTTTCTTTTAATTATGGGGTCCTTAAGTTCCTTTTTTGCTAGTGCCATCGTCTACCTGTTAAACAGCAAGGACCTGGGTGGTTTAAATGGTATGATTTCGGAATTTAAAATAGTTGGATCTAAAAAATCCCTTATCCTTATCCCCATATTTTTGACCGGACATTATTTTTTTGGCCTTATTTTAAACAATATAATCTTCTATAAGGAATTCCTAAAACATGCAATTTTTATACCTGTAATCTTTCTTGTCTTTGCAAGTCAGGAAATAGGTTGGAGAAAGTTTGTTCAATTGGAGTATGAAAATGAAAAGGGATATAGCAAATCTATAGTTATTACAGGTCTATTTTGGTCCTTATGGTTTTTACCCTTGATATTTATAAGAGGCTTCATAGTTATGCCCCAGTTCTTTGTACAGTTTGCCATGTATCTTATAGGGATAAGCTTCCTGCTTGCATCTTTATATAGGAATTCTAAGAGTGTCCTATATAGTAGTATCCTCTTAGGTTTAATATTTGCACTAGCACCCCTCTTTATTTTTAAGCAGAATTATGCTCTTCTGGTAATAACTATCCTAGAGGCAGTTATGGCCAACTCCCTAAAGGATAAAAAGTTTTAATAGAATAGTAAATAAGTTTATAACAACCTGCTAGACCATATCAGGTTGTTTTTCTTTGTCTAAAAACCTGTCATAATTCTTTCTATAACTTATGTATAATTAAACAATAGCCTATAAGACTTTTGTCCCAAAATCTTCATAATATTGTAAATACCTCTAGAATTTATTGTGTTAAAATATTCTCATAGCCAATGGAGGTGAAAGTGGTTTTGAATGATTTTATAGTCTTAAAAAACTTAAGAAAAATATATAGGATGGGAGATGAAAAAATAGTAGCCTTAAATGATATAAACCTTTCCATAAAGAAGGAAGAGTTTATTTGTTTGTTGGGGACTTCAGGTTCAGGAAAGTCCACTCTTTTAAATATGGTGGCAGGCCTTGAAAAGCCAACTAAGGGTGAAATATACATAGATAAATACCCAATACACAAGATGGGAGAAAGAGATGTAACAAAGTTCAGACAAAAATATGTGGGATTTGTATTTCAGTCTTATAACCTAATCCCTACCCTGTCAGCCTTAGAGAATGTAAGTATAGGCCTTACCTTTCAAGGAGTTCCAAGGAAGAAGAGAGAAGCTATGTCGCGGAAGATACTTACAGATGTAGGCTTAGGACAAAGATTACACCACAAGCCTTCTGAGATGAGTGGTGGCCAGCAGCAGAGGGTCAGTATAGCTAGGGCCTTTGTAGGTAAACCAAAAATAGTATTTGCAGACGAACCTACAGGCAACCTGGATACCAAAACCACCATGGAGGTTATGGATTTGATTACAGGTATGGCCTATGATTCAAAACAAACACTTATTATAGTTACCCATGATACAGAAATATCCATCTATGGCCACAGGATAGTATACTTAAGAGATGGACATATAGAAAGAATAGAAAATAATGATATTGGAAAAAAGGGGGAAGTTAGTATATGAGAAGGTTTATGTCTTACCTTTTAGTTTTTATATTTGTTTTAACACCCTTGGCGGGTGTAGTGCTGGCTGATGGTGGACCAAAATTTAGTATAACTGGTTCCACATCACCTACTATATATATAGGACAGAATAATACTATCAGCTTCGTTTTAAATAATAGTGGAACGGAAGCAAAGAATGTTACCTTAACACCTGATTTTCAAAAGGCTGAAGGTATTTCTTCTGGTGGACTTACAACTGATAGCATTAACTTAGGTGATATAGCTTCAGGTAATATATCTTCAGTTAATAAAACTGTAAGTCTTAATTTATTTGTATCTTCTGATGTAAAAGAAGGTCGTTATCCAATTACACTTAAATTTAAGATAGATGGAAAAGAACTTGAAAAATATGAACCTATAATATATGTTTATGTTAAAACTAAACCTGACCCTGGTCCAACACCTGACCCAAAGCCAGATACCAGCCGTCCAGCAGTTGTAATTTCCAAAACAGTTACTAGTCCTCGAAATATTTATCCAGAAAGTAGCATAAAACTAACCCTACATCTGGAAAATAAGAGTAATATTACAGCAAACAATATATCAGTTAAGCTTGAGAACCTAAATCCTGATGGTGGTTTTTATATTAATACTGGCTCCGATGTGGCATACCTTCAAAACCTTTATAGCAATACTAATACTGTTGATTTTTATTTAAAATCATCCAAAAATATAAAAAAAGGTATACATGAACTAAAGGCTACCTTTACCTATGGTGATATTACTGAAACTCAGCTTATTTACCTAGATGTAAAGGGTGATGATCCCCAGGGTTCAAACCTAATCATTGAAAATCTTTCCTACCCCACCAGGGCCATTAAACCCAATGGTGAATATCTACTAAAGTTTGATTTGAGAAACAATGGAGAGATAAGTGCAAACAATATAACTATTAAGGTAGAAAGTTCAGACCCTGCAGTAGTCCCTAAAACTACAAACTATAGAAAGATTACTTCAATTAAGGATGGGAAAAAAGAATCCTTAGAATTTATATTTTTCCCAACAGACCAAGCTGCTACACAAAACTATCCCTTAAATATTTCTGTAGAATATGAGGATGAGTTTAACCAAAACAGCGAAACAAAATATAAGATTAACCAATATGCAGGTATCTATGTGGATAATCCGGATGTGGATTCTACCAAAGGCAAGCCTAGGTTAATCATAGATAAATATACTTTTGAACCCCAGCTTGTTCGTGCTGGCGAAAACTTTGATATGACCTTATCCTTTTTTAATACCAGTAGCAATAAAACTGTTAGAAATATAAAGATATTTTTAACTGCTGAGCCAGGCTCAGACATGGAAAGTGCAGGAGCAGGCAGCTCTGCCTTTACCCCAGTGGATAGTTCAAATACCTTCTATATAGATTCAATAGCACCCAAGGGTAGGGTTACAAAGAGAATAACCATGTATACTATACCGGATGCAATTGCAAAAACTCATACAATAACCGCTAGCTTTGAGTATGAGGACAATGATGGAACACCCTTGGATGATAAGGAGTTAATAGGTGTACCAGTTATTCAAAATGCCAGACTTGAAACCGGTGAAATTGGTTACTACCCAGAAGCTTATGTAGGCCAGCCAATGCCTATATCATTAGAATTTTATAATACAGGCAAGGTAGCTCTTTACAATATGATGGTTAAATTGGAAGGGGACTTCCAAACAGAAAATGGTTCCTCCTATATAGGAAACTTCGCTACAGGTTCTAGCGAATACTTTGAAGGAATGGTAATTCCTACAGAGATGGGAGAATTAAATGGTGCTGTACTTTTCACTTATGAAGACTCCACAGGTCAAATGCAAGAATTAAGGAAGGAATTTACACTAAATGTAATGGATATGCCCTTTATAGATGAGGAGTATCCAGATGACTTTCCACCCTTTGACGAAGGAAAGGAAGGAATCCTAAAGTCCAAATGGTTCTGGATTAGCCTAGTTTCCATATTATTGATTGCTGGTGGTATAGTCTTCTATAAGAAAAAGAAAAAAGCAAAGGAACTAGCCTTCGATGAATAAGATAGATTTATTCCTAATGGGGGCAAAAAATCTGTGGAGAAGAAAATTAAGAACCTTTCTTACTATACTTGGGGTAATCATAGGGGCCAGTTCAATTATAGTCATGCTAAGCCTAGGCTTTGGTATGAAAATTGGTTTTGAAGAACAAATGGCCCAGTGGGGAAGCTTAACCACTATAGATGTCTATAAGGGTTGGAGTGAAATTCCAGGAAAAGAAGAAATTGAATTAAATGACAAGGCAGTAGCAGACTTTAGAGCACTTAAAAATGTTCTAGCGGTAAGTCCTACTCTAGAAACCTACGGAACAATTATCAATGGTAAGTATATAGCCCAAATGCCTATCAAGGGAATTGACCCTGAATCAATGGAGTCTTTTGGTTTCCAAATTGAAGAAGGTAGGTTTTTCAATAAGACCGATGATCTGGCAGTAATATTTGGTGGCCAAGTAAAATATAACTTTTATGACCCTAAGGCCAGGGTCTACAGGGAGCCTAAAATTAACTTAATGAAGGATAGGATGATTTTAACCATGAATCCCAACTACGGTTACTCCTACCCTGGAGAAAAAAAGGTCAACTATAAGGAGTACAAAATAAAAACTGCAGGAGTCTTGGCAGAAAGCAATGATTGGGAAATGAACTATGGGGTCTACATGCCTATAACAGAGGTTCAAAAGCTTGTAAAAGAGAAGGAAAAAGCCGAGGGTGTGAAGCCACAACCAGGAAAACCAAAGGAACCAGGTTATAATCAGGTTAGGATAAAGGTCCAGACAGTCCAGCAGACAATCAAAGATATGGGCCACCAGGCCTATAGTTTAAACGATGAATTAGAGTCCATGAAAAAACAAGCTGGAATGATTCAGGCAGTCCTAGGTGGTATAGGTGCTGTATCCCTAGTAGTTGCAGCCATAGGGATTACAAATACCATGGTTATGAGTATCTATGAAAGAACCAAGGAAATCGGTGTAATGAAGGTTATAGGTGCTTCGCTTAAGGATATAAAAAACCTCTTCCTATTTGAATCTGCCTTAATCGGTATAATTGGAGGATTTGTAGGTGTAGGGTTTTCATACCTCCTATCTTTTGTGGTAAATAAGTTTAGTCATATATTTGGCCCCATGCTTGGTCTTTGGGATGCTACAACTATATCAGTAATTCCCATATGGTTAGCAATGGCAGCCCTAGTCTTCTCAATGCTTATAGGGGTACTATCTGGCTACTTCCCTGCAAGAAGGGCCATGAATCTTTCAGCCCTAGAAGCTATAAGAACCGAATAAAAAACTTCATAGTAAAGGCCTGGTAGATCTTTACCAGGCCTTGTTTTTTGATATAAAACATATTTTTCAATTTTCATAAATCTATAGCATTCCCTTTTTTTGCATCCTGAGTATCTTTTTGAAAATTACTTCAGCATCCTTATAATGACTTTCCGTTAAATCCATAGCCTTATTAAAGTCTTTTCTACAGTAGGCATCTATGATTTTTCTGTGCATCTTGATACTATTTTCCTGTATTTGATCAGTTTCTGCAGTATAGTACTTTCTTACTAGCATTTCATGAAGGACATTGTATTCTTTAAAGAGTTTTTTTAACCTAGAGTTGTCAGAGAATTCTATAAAAGTCTTGTGGAATTTATAATCATAATCATAAAATTCATCACTACCTATGTTTTCTTCCTGTAATTTTATGTAGTTTTCTAAGGAATTGCAGACTAAATCAATATCTGCTTTTTCAGAAGATAATCTAATACCAGTTCTTATTATATACAAGAGTATTTCATTTATTTCAAGAAAGACTTCATAATCAAAGTCTACTACATTGGCACCTGTTTTATCTATCGATGTGATCAACCCATCCTGGTATAGTCTATTTATCGCATCTCTAATAGGAGAAGAGCTAACCCCAAATCTTACCTGTAGGGCCCTATTTATCAATTTGCTCCCCAAGGGTATTTTGTTTTGTAGAATGTCCATTTTTAATACTGTATAAATTTGGTCACTTAAGCTTTTCTTATTTATGCTCAACATCTTCATCCTGCCTTTTTTGTATTATTAAACCATTATATCACAACAAAGAGTAAAATAGAAGGGATGGAAAGTTGAATTCCATCCCTTTAGCTGTCTATTTAATTAGAATGCATGTGTATTGATTAGGGCATATAGACAAAGTATAACTGCAAATGGAACATATACATACTTTCCTATATTAAACCAAGTATCCCCATGAGGGTTTTTGGCTCCCTTATTAATTTCATCAAGCATATCGTCCTTTTTCATAATCCAGAACCAGGAGATTGCACCTATGGTAGCTCCTATTGGGATTATATATATGGAAACTAGATCCATCCATGGTCCCCATACCTCAATCCTATGCATAAATACACCTATACCAAAGCATACAACTGCTAATAAAACAAGCATTGGCCCACGCTTAAGTTTAGGGAATTTGTACATAAGTGATTCACCAACTACTTCAAACATGTTTTGCAGGGACGAAACTCCACCAAATACTACAGCTGTAAATAGAATTATTGCAAATAGTCTGCCCAGTGGCATATTTTGTAAAATTGTTGGTAAAGTTACAAATAGTAAACCTGGCCCTGCTCCAACGTCCATATTGTAAGCAAAACAAGCAGGAATTATAACTAAAGCTGCTACAATAGCTGCAATAGTATCAAATAAACCAGTGTTAAGTGCAGCGCCTACTACATCTTCATCATCGCCTAAGTAAGCACCGTAAACAATCATCCCACTACCAGTTACTGATAGGGAGAAGAAAGCCTGCCCCATGGCTGTTACCCATACTGTAGGGTCTTTTAACATAGCCCAGTCAGGATTAAACATAAACCTATATCCTTCTCCTGATCCTGGTAATAAGGCTACTCTTATAGCTAAGATTACAAATAATATGAAGAACAATGGCATCATAACCTTGTTTGTTTTCTCTATACTATCTGCACCCATAGTTAAGGTAAGTAGTGTTCCTACTACCACTATCAAATGAAAGGGTACTACTGAAAAGTTTGTAAATGCAAAAGATTCAAACCAAGGTCCTGGTTCAACAGTCATCAAGGATCCAGTTACTGATTGTGTCCAGCCTTTAAGTACATAAGAAATAATTACCGCATAACCTAGTGCTATACACATGGACCCAGCAAGTGGCAACCAGCCTACTACTTTTCCAATTCCTTCTTTACCACCAGACTTCCAGGCATTTTCATAAGCACCTAGGGTACCTGTTTTTGCCCTTCTACCTATGGCATACTCTGCAGAAAGTCCAACAAAGGAAAAAATACCTATAAATATTAAATAGGCTACTAAGAATGCTCCTCCGCCATTGCTTCCCATCTTGTAGGGGAATCCCCATACATTTGCCATTCCAACAGCAGAACCAACACATGCCAAGATAAATCCCCATTTTGATGCGAACTTACTTCCTTGAACATTATTCTTTTCCATACCTGCCTCCTATTCTTTACTATCTGACTTCACAGTCATAAAGTAATATTTTTTTAAGGCTTACGCCTTTTTATTAATATGCTCTATATACTGATTATACCAGTATATAGAGCATTATTAAACAATCTTATTTTTCGATTTCCTCAAATCTAGCTGTGAAGAATCTTAATTGCTTAGGTTCATATACAAATCTTAAGCCTTTTATGTCTTCCTTGTGCTTGAATAGCTTGATTATACCGTCAGCTACAACATCCATATGCTTATAGGTATAAACCCTTCTTGGTATTGTTATTCTAACTGTTTCTAGTTTAGGCTTATGATTTTCACCAGTTTTAATATCTCTACCAGCGGAGATAATTCCTCTTTCCATAGTCCTAACTCCGGACTCAAGGTAAATATTTGCAGCTAGTGCTTGTGCTGGGAACTCTTCTTGGTCTAGGTGTGGACAGAATCTTCTTGCATCTAGGAATACTGCGTGACCACCAACTGGCTCAACTATAGGTACTCCTGCTGCCATTAATTTATCTCCTAGGTATCTAATTTGAAGAATTCTATGCTGAATATATTCAAATTGTAGGGACTCTTTTAAGCCTATTGCAAAAGCTTCCATATCCCTACCACTCATACCACCATAGGATGGCATACCCTCAAATACTACTACTAATTCTCTAGCAGCTAATAATAGATCTTCGTCCCTAAGGGCTAAGAATCCACCCATGTTTACTATACCATCTTTTTTACCTGACATGGTAGCACCATCAGCATAGGAGAACATTTCTCTTACTATTTCTGCTATGGTTTTGTCTTGATAGCCATCTTCTTGTTCTTTAATGAAGTAAGCATTTTCAGCAAATCTTGTACAGTCATAGAACACTTTTATTCCATGTTTTGCAGTTAATTCTCTTACAGCCTTCATGTTTGCCATGGAAACTGGTTGACCACCTGCTAAGTTTACAGTAACCGCTAAACATACATAGGCAATATTTTCTGCACCTTTTTCATTAATAAGATTTTCTAGTTTGTTTAGGTCTATATCACCTTTAAAAGGAATATTTAAGCCTGCATCGTGGGCTTCGTCTCTTATAATATCAACGAAAATTCCGCCATTAGCCTCTTGATGATATCTAGTTGTTGTGAAATACATGTTTCCAGGTACATAT
>CAZFIO010000081.1:0-9689 GCA_964519585.1 uncultured Tissierellaceae bacterium | reverse complement strand
CATGAAAGATTTCTTTACTAAAAGGGAAATGATTCAGATAATTGCAGAATATGACAATGATCTAATTGCCTATATGAAGGACCAAAGGGCCCTGATAGAAGAAAAGAAACTAGAACTTGAGGGTCAAAGGGCATCAGTAGAGGTTACTAGAAACAAGCTGAAATCAAGAAGAGATGACTTGGATAAGGCTAGCAGGGCAAAGGATCTGGCCATGAAAAGACTTGAGTCTGATACTGCCGCCTTAAAGGCAGAACAAGAAAAATTCAACGAGGAAGTTAAAAAGGTTGAGTTGGAAATTATAGAAGCCCAAAGGGCTGCTGGTGAAAATCCATATGAAGGTGGAGAGATGTTATGGCCACTACCAGGACGCACTAGAATTAGTTCATATTTTGGCTATAGAATACATCCAGTAACCTTTAAGCCAGATGGTCACTCAGGGATAGATATTCCTGCTCCTATAGGGACTTCTGTAAGAGCAGCTGGTAATGGAACTGTAATTAAAGTATTTAATATAAGTAGTGATGGTTATAGTACTTATGGTAACTATCTAATAATTGATCATGGTGGTGGAATAGCAACACTTTATGCCCATAATTCATTACTAGTAGTTTCAGTAGGGCAAAGAGTTCATCAAGGGGATGTTGTTGCGAAATCAGGAAATACAGGAAGGTCAACCGGACCACATCTACATTTTGAAGTTAGAAAAAATGGTACACCTGTAAATCCATTGCCATGGGTTAGGGGAAATTAAATTATTACTAATTAAGTAAGGGGAAGAATTTCCCCTTTTTTTCTTTACTATAAAAATGAGAATGGTATAATGTTAAAGGGAGAATAATAAAATGTTTTATAAGCAAAATCTTATGGGGTGAAATTATGTCAAAAAAAAGCATCATGGCTTTGGCTGCAGTATTATTAATAATTACAAATATAATAACATTTACTATAACTAATTCACTAACCGTCCAAATGGATTCACGGGTAATAGTCCCAAAAGCAGAATATGAGGAACTATATAGCACCTACAAAAATTATTCTAAGGTTCGCTTAGTGGAATCCATGATAAAGGAGAATTATTTAGAAGAAATTAACGATGAAAAGCTTATTGAGGGCCAATTGAAAGGCCTAGTTCAAGCCTTGGATGACCCCTACTCCCAATACTTAACCATTGAGGAATATAAAGAAATGAATGAGCAAACCTCTGGGTCTTTTGGTGGCATAGGGGTTGTTGTAACACCAGGCGAAGATAATCTTATAACTGTAGTTTCACCTATCAAGGATACACCAGGTGAGAGGGCAGGAATAAAAACTGGTGATAAGATTATTAAGGTAGATGGGCAAGAATTTACAGGGGAAACCATGGAGAAAGCGGTTAAGGTAATGAAGGGCGAACCAAAAACCAAGGTAACCCTAACAATTAAAAGGGAACAGGTAGATGGGAAAGATGAAATAATTGACTTGGAGATTGTTCGTGAAATTATTAAATTAGAAACGGTAGAATCAAGTATAGTAGACAATATAGGCTATATACACATATCTTCATTTGACAAGCAAACCCACGGTGATTTTGTAAAAGAACTTAAGAAGCTAGAACAGAGAGGAGTCAAGGGCCTAGTAATTGACTTGAGAAACAATCCTGGAGGTCTTTTGGATTCATGTGCTGCTATTGCAGATGAGTTATTAGATGAGGGTGTTATAGTATTTACTGAAACAAGGAAGGGAAATAAACAATATTATAATTCAAAAAAATCTCATACTAATATACCCTTGGTATTGTTAATCAATGGGGGTAGTGCTAGTGCTTCAGAAATACTTGCAGGGGCAATAAAAGATTACAACAGGGGAGAGATTATAGGTACTACCAGCTTTGGAAAAGGTATAGTTCAGACCATTAGAGAGCTGAATGATAGTTCAGGTTTAAAATTAACAGTATCAGAATACTTTACTCCAAAAGGAACAAGCATACACAAGGTTGGAGTAGAACCAGACATTGAAGTTCAACTACCTGAGGGTATAGAAAGCATTGGAATTGAAAATTTAAAGGAAGATACCCAGCTACAAAAAGCTCTAGAAGTCTTAAAAAACAAAATTCAATAATTGTATATTTAAAAAAGGGGAAGACTATATGTACGGGCTATATCATATAATTTATTTTACAATTATAGATATACTTAAGACATTCATGTCTCCTTTTTTTATACTAGTAAGCTTGATAATTTATTTGCAATATAGGAATGTAAATGATTACCCGCTAAAATATACCCTTAGATCAATCCTATTTGGAATTATAGGTGGTCTTATAGCAACCATTATATTTATCTATTTACAAGTATATCTAATACCCAAAGACTACCTCTATATCTTAATTATATCAGTAGGCCTTTCCTTCTTAGATAAAAGATTTATATGCATATCCTATGGTGGCAGTTTATTGATCCTGTTTTCAAATATGTTTTCCTACCCAAAAATAAACCCTTACGAAATAATGATTGTCATATCAGTCTTGCATATGGTGGAAAGCATCTTAATTATATTAAATTATTTTAATCCATGGGAAACAAAGTACTATCTTAATAATAACAAAATAGTAGGAGGCTTGGTAAATAACCAATTCTGGCCGGTACCATTTACTGTTTTTATTGGGGATATATTTATAAGGCCTGTAACCCTTCTTGCTATTTTGAATTATAGTGATTTTACCATAAGCAATTTTCCTAAAAGAAAAACCATAGAGACATCTATAATACTATTTTTTTATTCTAGTATCCTCTTTATCCTATCAATACTTTCATCTAACAACTATCTTGCTCCCATCTTTGCAATTATAGGACACGAGTTTATTATATATATTAATAAACTAAGGGAGGATTTAAAAACACCCCTATACACGGAACCCTATAAGGGGATTAGGGTCTTGAAGGTGGAGAAGGCTAGTATAGCATCTAGGCTTGGAATAAGACATGGCGATATAATTTTACGGATCAATAAGATGACTATTAATGATATAGAAGACTTAAGGGATATTATGTTTCTAAATAAAGGTAAGGTAACAATTAGCTATTATAATCTTAAGCAGGGTTTAGTTGAAAAAACATACAGGGGTAAAGAAAAAACCCTAGGGGTAGAAACATTTCCTAAGGTTCAGTATTAGTATTAATTTGTGATATATCTAAGGCATAGATTATCCTATTTTCTTTTTCTTCAAAGGGAAGATTGGTATTAATATAAAGGGTGTTTTCAAATAGGTTTAGGACAGTTTTCCCACTAGGCATATCTGCTAGTGAAGTCGATTCCTGCTTATCTAAATCATATTGGTAAAGTTTGAACATCCTATTATTTTCAATTTTTTCTATTAGGGCTAGGGAAGACTCCGATAAGACTGTGTAATCTGAAATATTATATTCAGGAGAATCTAGTAGCTTGTTTTCGCTAATATCAAAGATATAGATCTTATCTTTGTCACTTTCTCTATCTCCTTTAATATAGGCAAATTGATCTTTATTAATAAACTTTCCCTTATAGCCTGAGTCTTTATATATAATCTCCTTTAAATCCCTACTAAGGTAAATGCTACTTATATTATTATCAGAATCTATTATTTCAGTTATTAAAAAGTAGCCATTATAGACCTGGAAATCAACAATATTTTTTTTTGTTCCAAGTATCATTTCAAAATCATCTTTTTCAACATCATAATTAGATATCAGGTTCCTACTACCATCTTTGTGGACAATATAAATATTGCTTTTGTCCTTCCATCTTACTATTTCAGGATTAATTGTATTTTCAAAATTAATCTTATATGCCTTTGATTCAGATAAGTTAATTATATAAACAGAATTACTTTTTTCACCGGATTCTAACAAGACTATATATTTATTATCTGGACTAAAACTAGCACTAATAATCTTGCCATCAGATGTAAAAAGGTTTTTCTTCTCCTTAGCCTTGATATTATAAGACCAAAGACTCTCTATAGTATCTTTACTGGCCAATAGGTCTATTTTTTTATATATTAAGTAGTCGTTAAAGATGGATCCCAATAATACACCATTATCAATATAGGTAGAAACGGGAACCTTGCTTGTTTCTACTATTTCACCTGTATCGGCATCAATTGTTGCCCTTAGGTTTATTAGGGGACTATCCTTATAAACTTTGTCAAAAATATTGTTATATTCCAAAGTCCAAAAATAGTTGGATTTATTTTTAGAAATATTTATATTTGGATAAGTGGCCATATAGACTTGTGAGCTAGAATTAACAATATTCATAGCTTCATGGGCATCTAATTTTATCTTTATGGGTTTATAATTTAAGTTATGGATATTAAACTTATAATTTTCTAACCTGCCGGGAGGAATATCTTTAATATCTATCACCAGCTGAGGAACTACTAGTTGGTTAGTCCTATATTTATTCTTATTGCTCACAAAGATATCAATTTCTTTTCCATTTCTAGTAATCTTCTCTATTTCAACACCTGAAGAATTTATTAAACCAAGGGAGGCTAGGACTTTATGGTCTAGACCTTGTTTAATTATTTCAATTTCAGGTGCAATATTCTGGTATGTTTTAGAAAAACTAATTTTCTCAATATCAAAACTTAGGTCATCCAGATCCTTAACCTCACTTAAACTGGCCTGGTTTTCCCTAAGCAAAATGGGACTAAAATTCTTCTGACATCCTGTAAAGATTAAGCCTATACTCAAAAGAAAAAGAATATATATAAACCGCTTCATTGAATTCACTCCTCAAGAAACATTCTACATTATATTAAACATTTAGACAAGAAAATATTATATAATAGGTTTTGACAAAGCCTTATTTTATTATATAATAGTGAAGTGAACTAGTGTTCAAGAAGGAGGATAAACTTGAATAAATTTAAAATAGAGTCAAGTTTTAAACCCACAGGTGATCAACCTGAGGCCATAAAAAAGCTTGTAGATGGGTTAAATAACAATGTTAAACACCAGACCCTACTGGGAGTAACAGGGTCAGGTAAAACATTTACCATTGCAAATATAATAGAAAAGGTTCAAAAACCTACCCTTGTTATAGCGCATAACAAAACTCTCGCCTACCAATTGGCCAGTGAATTTAAGGAGTTTTTTCCAAATAATGCCGTTGAATATTTTGTAAGCTACTATGACTACTATCAACCAGAGGCTTATGTAGCCCATACGGATACCTATATTGAAAAAGATGCTTCAATAAATGATGAAATAGATAAGCTAAGGCACTCTGCAACAGCGGCCTTGTTTGAAAGACGGGATGTAATTATAGTAGCATCCGTATCCTGTATATATGGGCTGGGGGACCCTATTGACTACGAAAATCTAGTTGTATCCTTAAGACCTGGTATGGTAAGGGACAGGGATGAGGTTATGAGGAAACTGGTAGATATCCAGTATATAAGAAATGATATTAATTTCATAAGGGGAACCTTTAGGGTTAGGGGAGATGTGCTTGAAATATTTCCTGCTGCTTCAAGTGAAAACTCCATTAGGGTGGAGTTTTTTGGTGATGAAATAGATAGGATTGTAGAAGTTAACCACCTTACAGGTGAGGTTATAGGAAGCAGAAACCATGTATCTATATTTCCTGCTTCTCATTATACAACCACAGAGGATAAGGTAAAAAGGGCCCTGGTAAGCATAGAAGAAGAATTGGCTCATAGGCTTGAGGAACTAAGGGATAAGGATAAATTAGTAGAGGCACAAAGATTGGAGCAAAGGACCAGGTACGATATAGAGATGCTGGAAGAAATGGGTTTTTGTTCGGGGATTGAAAACTATTCAAGACACTTGTCCAATAGACCCCCAGGTAGTAGGCCCTTTACTTTGATAGACTATTTTCCAGAAGACTTCCTTATAGTAATTGATGAATCCCATGTAACCATACCTCAAATTGGAGGCATGTATGAAGGGGATAAATCTAGAAAAACAAATCTAGTAGAGTATGGATTTAGGCTTCCTTCAGCCCTGGATAACAGGCCACTGAAGTTTACTGAGTTTGAATCCATGGTTAATCAAATTATATATGTTTCAGCAACTCCAAGAGACTATGAACATAAGCATAGTGGGCAACCTGTAGAGCAAATAATTAGGCCAACAGGCCTCTTGGATCCACCAATCCAAGTGCGACCAACCAAGCACCAAATAGATGATTTAGTAACAGAGATTAATAAGGTTATAGGCAGGGAGGAAAGGGTATTAGTAACTACCTTGACCAAAAAGATGGCAGAAGACCTGACTAAATACTTTAAAGATATAGGGATAAAAGTAACCTACCTTCATTCAGATGTAGAAACCATTGAAAGAATGGAGATTATAAGGGATTTAAGATTGGGAAAATATGATGTCCTAGTAGGGATAAACTTATTAAGAGAAGGTTTAGACCTGCCAGAGGTTTCCTTGGTAGCTATTTTGGATGCAGATAAGGAAGGTTTTCTGCGGTCAGAAACCTCCCTGGTGCAAACCATTGGAAGGGCTGCCAGAAATATAGATGGAAAAGTTATTATGTATGCAGATACTATTACAGGTTCTATGGATAGGGCAATTTCAGAAACAAACAGAAGAAGGCAGATACAGGATAACTACAATAAAAAACATGGAATTACACCAAGGTCCATAGTAAAGGGTGTAAGAAATATTATAGAAGCAACCATGGTAGCTGAAGAAAAGGTTAAATATGAAGATACCTTTACCAATGATGAAATAGAATCTATGATAATAGGTTTAGAAGGAGCTATGCTTAAGTCAGCTGAAGAACTAGATTTTGAGAAGGCTGCTGAATTTAGAGACAAGATACACGACTTAAGGAAGATGCTAAAATATTAAGGTGGGATTTAAATGACAAAGGATAAAATAATTATAAGAGGGGCAAAGGAAAATAACCTGAAAAATATAAATATAGACCTGCCAAGGAACAAATTTATAGTATTTACAGGCCTAAGCGGGTCAGGTAAGTCCTCTTTAGCCTTTGATACAATTTATGCAGAGGGACAAAGAAGATATGTAGAATCACTTTCATCCTATGCAAGACAATTTTTGGGCCAGATGGATAAACCTGATGTTGAATATATAGAAGGTCTATCACCATCCATATCTATAGACCAAAAAACAACCAGCAAAAACCCCAGGTCCACAGTAGGTACCGTAACAGAAATATATGACTATTTAAGGCTTCTGTATGCCAGGATTGGTATTCCCTATTGCCCAAAGTGCGGAAAGGAGATTTCAAGTCAAACTGTAGACCAGATGGTAGACAAAATTTTAGAATTTGATGAAAGAACCAGATTTCAAATTCTAGCCCCAGTAGTAAGGGGGAAAAAGGGTGAGCATGTAAAATTAATTGAAAACATTAAAAAGGAAGGATTTATAAGGCTTATTATTGATGGTGAAAACTATGAGGTAACAGATGAAATAAAACTAGACAAAAACAAGAATCATACTATAGAAGTGGTAGTAGATAGGATAATTATAAAGGAAGGAATAGAAGGAAGACTTTCAGACTCCCTGGAGACAGCCCTAAAACTTGCTGATGGCCTGGTAGTTGTTGATATGATAGACAAGGAAAGACTGATTTTTAGCCAGAAATTATCCTGTCCTGATTGCAATATATCCATGGAAGAATTAGAACCAAGGATGTTTTCTTTCAACAGTCCCTTTGGGGCCTGCCCAACCTGCAATGGTTTAGGCTTCTACAAAAAGATAGATCCTGACCTAATATTTCCAAATAAATCCTTAAGTATTAATCAAGGGGCCATTGCACCCCATAGTAGTTCAGGTGAATCAACCTATTACTATCAAATATTCAAAACCTTGGCAGAAGATCATGATTTCAGCCTAGATGAACCAATAGGTCAAGCACCCCAAAAGCTTCTAGATGAACTTTTATACGGAACTGATAGGGTAATTTCTTTTAATTTTGAAAGCCATTTTCAAGAAGGAATGAGAGAATTTAAGGGGACATTTGAGGGCATAATACCAAATTTGGAAAGAAGGTATAGGTCTACCAATTCAGATTATATGAGAGATAGGATTGACGGATTTATGGCTGAAAATCCTTGTGGAAGCTGCCATGGAAAAAGATTAAAGGATGAAGTCCTATCAGTAAGATTAAATGGCCTGAATATTATTGATATCACCGATTTATCCATAACAAAGGCAATAGAATTCTTTACTGATTTAAAGCTAACAGAAAAGGAATCTATTATAGGGGATCAGATCTTGAAGGAAATAAAAGAAAGACTGAACTTTTTAAAAAATGTTGGTCTAGACTATCTCACCATGTCAAGAATGGCAGGAACCCTATCTGGGGGAGAATCCCAGAGAATAAGACTAGCCACCCAAATTGGATCAAGCCTAGTTGGAGTTGTCTATGTCCTAGATGAGCCAAGTATAGGTTTACATCAAAGAGATAATGAAAGGCTGCTAAAAACACTGAGAGATTTAACTGACCTAGGCAATACGCTTATAGTGGTTGAACATGATGAAGATACCATGTATGAGGCAGACCACATAGTAGATATTGGACCTGGTGCAGGTATTCATGGTGGCTATATAGTAGCTGAAGGTAATGTGGATGAGATAAAAGAAAATCCAGACTCCATAACAGGACTTTACCTATCACACAAACTAAAAATTGAAATACCTAAGGAGAGAAAAGAATCCAATGGCAAATGGGTTGTGATTCTTGGAGCAGAAGAAAACAACTTAAAAGCTATAGATGTAAAGATACCCCTAGGTGTATTTACTGCCGTTACTGGTGTGTCAGGTTCTGGTAAAAGCTCCTTAATCAACGAAATTCTTTATAAGTCCCTAGCCCAAAAGCTAAATAATGCAAAAACAAAACCTGGTAAGCATAAGGATATTAAGGGTATAGAATATCTAGACAAGGTTATAGCCATAGACCAAAGCCCTATAGGAAGGACACCCAGATCTAACCCAGCCACTTATACTGGAGTCTTTGATGATATAAGGGATGTCTTTGCCATGACCAATGAAGCAAAAATCAGAGGCTACAAAAAAGGAAGATTTTCTTTTAATGTAAAGGGTGGAAGATGTGAAGCTTGTAGGGGAGATGGAATATTAAAAGTAGAAATGCACTTCTTGCCAGATGTATATGTTCCTTGTGAAGTTTGTAAGGGCAAAAGATACAACCGGGAGACCCTCCAAGTAAAATATAAGGGTAAAACTATTTCTGATGTCCTAGAAATGACAGTGGAAGAAAGTCTAGAATTTTTTGAAAATATACCAAAGATTAAAAGAAGGATACAAACCCTATTTGATGTGGGTCTAGGCTATATTAAATTGGGCCAGTCTTCCACCGAACTTTCAGGTGGGGAAGCCCAAAGGGTTAAATTAGCCACAGAGCTTTCCAAACGGTCCACTGGTAAAACCATATATTTATTGGATGAACCAACAACAGGCCTGCATTCAGCTGATATTCACAAGCTTATAGATGTTTTGAACCGAATTGTAGAGGGTGGAAATACAGTTATAGTCATAGAACACAATCTAGATGTAATTAAAACAGCAGACTATATTATTGACCTAGGGCCAGAAGGTGGAGACAAGGGTGGCACAGTAGTAGCCACAGGAACACCTGAAGAAATAGTAAAGGTAAAAGAATCATATACAGGAAGATATCTAGAGAAAACATTAAAAGATTAAATTAGG
>CAZFIO010000080.1:0-9744 GCA_964519585.1 uncultured Tissierellaceae bacterium | reverse complement strand
ATAAAGAGTATGCTGAATTTAAAAATATTCCCCTATCAACCTTAATGAAGGAAGCTTTAGAAGAAAAAATTGAAGATGAAACTGACCTAAGGGCAATTTTAGCCTATGAAGAAAGACTAAAAAATAATGAAACAGAATATATTTCTTTTGATGAAGTGAAGAAAAGGCTAGAAATTTAGTATGAAATATAAGATTTTATTTGAAAAAAATGCAGATAAACAACTTAAAAAAATAGATACTACCCACCAAAGAATTATAGTAAATTGGATAATTAAAAATCTAGAAAATACATCTGACCCAAGAGTTTTTGGGAAATCTCTAAAAGGTAATTTAAAGGAATATTGGAGATATAGAGTTGGAGATTATAGGCTAATTGCTGAAATAAACGATGATGAAGTTAGAATATTAATAATAGATATAGGACATAGAAGAAATATATATAAAAAAATTCCCAACCTCTATTAGGGCTGGGATTTTTTCTATTCTACATTCGATCTCCATTCCTTTAATTCATACTCTCTAGATTTATTAACTATAACAGGGTCATTTTCAATCAATTCCCTTGCTTCTTCAAGGGAATTAACCTTAAAGATAATCAAACCACCACTATGGTCAGTAAAGGGACCCTTGGCAAAAACCTTACCTTGGCTAATCAGATTGTTTAAATAATCCAGATGAATTTGAAGGATATCCTCATCTTTCTTGGGATCAATAGTCTTTAAAATTGCAGGATACAAAATCATTATACCAACCTCCTCTATTAATATCTTAATAATAAGGGAATTACAAAATAATACTATATAGAAAGTCTCCAAATCAATAAAGAAATTATTTTTCCTCATAGCTTTTGACCTCCATATAGACTTAATGCTATAATAAAGCAAAATAGGTATAAAATAAGGAGAGCTATCCATAGGAGTTGATTAGCAAAATGGTTACTGATGAAACTTTATATAGGGACTATCTCAGTGGTGATGACGCTGGTCTTGAACTATTGATGGAAAGATATGGGGATAGGTTGACTTTTTACATAAATGGATACCTCCATGATTTGTATGATTCAGAAGACTTAATGATAGAGGCCTTTGCCTATCTTATATCAAAAAAACCTAAAATTAAGGAAGGATGCTTTAAGGCCTACCTTTATAAAATGGCTAGGAATTTATCCCTAAGATTTATAAGAAAGAAAAACCTAAATCAATCTTTCAGTCTTGAAGAGACCAAGGAAGAACTAGCCAGCAGGGTACTTATAGAGGAAGTTTTTCAAAAAAAGGAAGACTATGCAATTCTACACCTTTGCTTGGGTCGACTTAAATCCAGCTATAGGGAAGCCCTCTACCTGGTTTACTTTGAAAATATGACCCATAGCCAGGGGGGAAAGGTTATGGGAAAGACCGAAAAGCAGGTTTCAGACCTAGTCTATAGAGGAAGAAAAGCTCTGGGAAAACTACTGAAGGAGGAGGGGATCGTAAATGCAGAATACTAAGGAACGTGTTTTTGCTGTTAAGGAACGTATAAAAGAAATAGAAGTAGAAAAAAAGATAGGGAAAAGAAGATTAATCAAAATTTCATCCCTAGCTGCATCCCTATTGGTTATTTTAGGCTTATCCCTTCTTATGCCAGGCTTAGAAGCCACTATATTTGATGGGCAATATGATGGACATACTATTAGTGCCAGTATATTTGATGGAAGTGATTTTTTAGGCTATATCTTTATAGGTCTTCTTGCTTTTATTCTGGGAATTAGTGTAACTATTTTGAGCTACCATTTTAAAAGAAGGAATCAACTGGATCAAGATAATCTGGAGGATGAAAATGATTGAACTTATAGATAATATCTCACAACTTTTAGCGGTATTACTAGCCTTCATAGCTTCAGGAAGCCTCTTTTATAAAAGCCGTCTACAGTCCTACCTACTAATTAGCTGCTTTTACGGTACTTTTATGCTAGGCTCCCTTTATTGGACACTCCACTATTTTTTATTTGACTATACACCTCAACTTTTCTATGTATCAGAACTTGCTTGGATTGCTAGTTACACCTTTCTATTGACCCTAGAATATAGCCTATCTACAGTTGAAGAAAGAAAGTTCTTCCATCCGGGCCTATGGCTTGTTCCAATTTTTTGCATTCCCCAACTCATTATTTACTTTAGCATAGGGGATATCTTATTCAACATACTACTAGGGAGTTTGACAATGTCTGTAGCATGGTTTTCCCTAAGGGGGCTATTTTATGCCAGGAGGCAGACTGGAAAATCAAGAGATAGACAAATCTTCCATATAGCTGTATTAGTTATTATAGTCTTAGAGTATAGCCTATGGACATCCTCCTGTTTTTGGGTGAGCAATGACCTGACTAACCCATATTTTTGGATTGATTTTATGCTAACGGCTTCAATGCTAGCACTTCTTCCAGCTATGAAAAAGGCGGTGACCTCATGACCTATATTGAAAATATCTTTGTCTGTATAGCAGCACCACTTTTACTATCAACTATTTACATAGGAAAAAAATATCGTTCCTTTATAATCTTTACCCTGGCAGGCATGGGAGCTTGTCTCTTGTCAGCCTATATCAATACATTTTTCGCCAGTCTCTATAAGGCAGATTTTATTAATGCCACAACACAGATTGCACCAGTAGTAGAAGAAGTTATGAAACTCCTCCCACTACTTTTTTACCTCCTAGTATTTGAACCAAGATCTGAAAAAATAAGGATGGCAGTTGTAATCCTAGCCACTGGATTTGCCACCTTTGAAAACATTGTTTACCTAATAGAGAATGGAGCAGCCCAACTATCCTTTATCCTAATCAGAGGCCTTGGTACAGGGGCAATGCATATAGTTTGTGGAGGAATTGTAGGGATAGGACTTGTCTATGTATGGCAGCATAGCTGGCTTAAGATAGCAGGCACCTTTGGACTTCTTTGTTCAGCCATAACCTTCCATGCATGCTATAATCTTTTAATCGCCCATGGAGGTTTTACACAATACATAGCCTTTGCCCTACCCCTTCTTACTATAATCATAGGAGTAGTTGTAAGCAGGCTCTATAAATCAAAATATCAACCCCTACCATCCTAAGGGAAATAAGGGAAGGCGAGGAATCCCCGTTTTTCAATGTTTTAAATATGGAGAGACTCCATTTCGCTAACGAAGCCATCCTTAATGTACCCCATAGGGTTTATAATATGGAGTACCCCAGGGTAAGCCAAAAAGATAAAAAATATAACTCTCCCATTAACTCAACTGCCAAAGGGCAGTTTTTTTTGTGCAAAAAATATAGGAAATAAATTTATTTTTTACTGCGTAGTTTTTATTTTTTATGTACCTATATAAGTAGAAGGACTTTTTATAAATTCTATTCCAGGAAAGGAGACTTTCAAATGCAGGATAGGGGAGAAAGAATTAAACGAGTTCAATTTAGAGTCAAAGAATTGGAGAAGAAAAGGGAAAGATACTTACTAACCAATCTAAGTACCTTATCTGTCCTGCTAACCCTTACCCTTATTGGGACTATTACCAGTATGACAGGTGGGGGGAAGGCTGGTAGCCTTCAAGGCTTTTATGGTGCTATGCTCCTATACGAAAAGGCAGGAGGCTATGTTCTTGCATCTGTCCTTTCCTTCGTAGTAGCAGTCCTTGTCACAGTAGTTTGCATCCGTAGCCAAGAAAAATCAAAGGAAAAGAAGCTAGAGGAGGAGAAGAAATGAAAAAGAAGCTTATAAGCTACATATTGGTTTTTGCCATAGTATTTAGTTTAATACCAACTATGCCTTTTAAGACATTAGCAAGTAGTACAAGTTGGACAGAACAAGTAACGGCAAAACCCGGAGGATATGTAGAGAACGGCAGCACTATCACTATTTCTAGCCCTGAGGGCTTAGCCTGGCTGACTTCTGTGGTAAATGGACTAAACAGTCAGACAGCTAATGACCTTGCTGGTAAGACAGTAACTTTAACAGGAAATATAGATATTTCAGGGCATGATTGGACACCCATTGGAACAAAAGAAAAATCCTTTAAAGGTACCTTTAATGGAAATAATAAAAGTATCTCAGAACTTACTATCAATCTTACAGATATTAATAGTGAGACCTATCTAGGTCTCTTTGGCTATGCTGAATCGGCAACAGTAAAGGATTTGAATATATCTGGTAGTATTACTGGCAAAGCTGCCAAAAATAATGACAATTTTAAATTCTACGCTGGTGGTATTATGGCCTATGGTAAAGATATTAGCATAGACAACTGTCATAATAGTGTGGGTATAAGTATTGAAGGGGACATAAACACTACCAACTCTAAGCTACAGAGTTATGTGGGTGGCATAATCGGAGAATGGCTTAATAAAGGAAATATTAGCAATTGTTCCAATAGAGTAGAAATAAAAACTGTTTATGGCGGATCAAGTCATTGTGGGGGAATAGTAGCTTGTAGTATGGTCGATATTGTAAATGATTTTGGTTATATAAAAAACTGTTTCAACACAGGTAATGTTAAAGTGCATAATCCTTCAGGTGAAAGCCATATTGGAGGTATAATAGGAACCCAAAACTTGTCACAAATAGAGAATTCCTTTAGCATAGGTCGTATAATATGCAATCTTAAAAATAGTAGTACGATTGCTTATGGTGGCGGTATTTCAGGATTCTTTCCGAGCGGGACAATAGTTAATTGCTATAGCGACATGAACATAGATTCATTAAACAATCCTACAATAGGAGGTATCGTAGGGAGTTATAATAGTTCTAATACTATAGAAAACTGCTATTGGACTTATCCCACTAATGGAATTGGCACCAACCCTCAACCGCAAATTCAAAAATTTAGTAAGATTTCGGAAGGGGCAGTCAGTGGAGGTTCTGCAAACCTATCTTATGATTTTGGAAGTGGAGATATCCGAAATATAACCCTAAGAATGGCGCTAAATGATTGGGTTGGTAAGCAAGATGCAGTAGCAGGCTACAAAAAATGGATAGTATCTTCGTCTTTAAGTACTGACAAGACTTGTTATGTGGAGGAGTGGCAGACACCTTGTAAAATCGAAGTAGTAAAAGGAAAAGGTAGCGGAGATTATTTAGATAGTACAGGAACTGGTCAGTCAGATGGTGAAAATGTGTGGATTGTGGCAGATCCTCCAGAAGAAGGAAAAACATTTGATAAATGGACGGTTTCTTCATCGAAGGTTACATCTATTAGTTTTCTTGAAGGTGGTGCAGGATCTGCAAAAGCTAGATTTCGTATGAAATCAGAATACGACAATATAATCATAACAGCTACTTATAAGGCCATTATTTCCAAAGTAACTTTTGAAAGCAATGGGGGAAGTTCTGTTCCATCAATTGAAGATGTGGCCTATGATGCTAAAATTACCAAGCCTGCAGACCCAACCAAAATGGGTTATAGCTTCAATGGATGGTATAAGGAGGAAGGGTTGATAACTTCTTGGAATTTTAACACTGATACAGTAAAAGAGAATATCACCCTCTACGCCAAATGGGCAGCAAATACTAATACAGCTTACAAGGTTGAGCACTATCAGCAAAATATTGATAGAAATGCTTATAATTTAGAATCGACAGAAAATCGAACTGGTACTACTGATACCACAGTAACTGCTACAGCCAAAGACTATACAGGATTTTCTGAGAATCAAAACCATCAAGACCGAGTGGCAAGTGGGATAATTAAGGGTGATGGTAGTCTAATTTTGAAGCTTTATTATGACATCAATACTTATTCTGTGACTTTTGAAAGCAATGGAGGAAGTCCTGTTTCATCCGTTGAAAATGTAGCCTATGATACTAAAATTATTAAGCCCGAAGACCCAGTCAGAGACGGCTATAATTTTGATGCTTGGTATAGGGAGGAAGAGTTAACAAATCTTTGGGATTTTGAAACTGATACAGTAAAATCAGCTATGACTCTCTATGCCAAATGGATAGCAAATACAAACATAGCCTATAAAGTTGAACACTACCAAGGGAATATTGAAGGGAACGATTATGAATTAAAGGAGACAGAAAACTTAACTGGTACTACCGATTCTTTAGCGACTGCTAAAGCCAAAGACTATACAGGATTTTCTGAGAATACAAGACATACAAGTCGAGTAACAAGTGGGACAATAGAGGGAGATGGCAGCTTAACTTTAAAACTTTATTATGACCGAAATAGTTACACCATAAGTGTAGAAGATGATGGAAAGGGAAGTGGGTTAGCTGAACCATCTGAAGCAGTAATAGGTAAAGAAATAAGCTTAACTTCTACAGCTAATTCAGGATATAGATTAAAAAGATGGGAGATAATAGGTGGAGAAATAACCATAAGTAATAATAAGTTTATTATGCCGGGGGAAGATGTAAAAATAAAAGCAATCTTTGAGAGAATACCTTCACCTCCACCACCAGTAGACCCAGAACCAGAGCCAACTCCAGACCCAACTCCAGACCCAGATAAACCACAAGAACCAGTAAAAGAAGACCAAATAAAAGACACAGGAAAAGAAATAATAATAGATGTAAGTACAGGAGGAAGCTCCTTAGACCCAGAACAAACAAGAAGCCTAATAGAAGCAAATAAAGAAAAAGACATAGAAATCAAAGGAGAAAACTATACCATTACCTTCCCAGTAGGTAGCATGAGAGAAGGGGAAGGTCAAGGGCAAGGAAGCCTAGACCTAGGCTTAGAAATAATAGGTAAAGAAGGAGAAGGTGGAAGTAGGCAAGGAGAAAAAGGCCAAGCCCTACTAGCCCTAGCAGATGGTAGTGGAATCATGGCCCTTAGCTTTAAACATAGTGGCCCATTGCCAGGAACAGCCATCATAGAAATAGAAGTAGGAAAAGAATACTCAGGCCAAACCCTCTACTACTACTACCATAACCCAACAACAGGAAAACTAGAATATATGCAATCAGCCCAAGTAAACAGTGAGGGATTAATCACAGTAAGCCAAGACCACTGCTCAGACTATATCTTAAGTAAAGAACTAATAGAAAATGAAAATGTAGAAAAAGAGATAGAAAGAATATGGGGTCAAAACCGCTACCAAACAGCAATTAAGATAGCTAAGGAATACTTCAAAGAAGGAGCAAAAACAGTAGTATTAGCAAGGGGAGATTCATCAGCAGATGCCCTGCCAGCAGTCCCCTTGGCAAAATATTATGATGCACCACTAGTCCTGACAAAATCAAAAGAATTACCAGAAGGGCTAATAAATACAATAAAAGAATTAGGTGCAGAAAAGGTAATCATCATAGGAGGAGAAAAAGCCATATCCTTAGACATAGCTAAAGAGTTAGAAAAGAATGGTTTAACCATAGAAAGAATTTATGGAAAAGACCGTTATGAAACAGCAGCAGCCATAGGAAGAAAACTATATAGCCTAGGTTTAAATAAGGAAAACCCAAGAGCCATCCTAGTAAATGGCAACAATGCAGAAAAAACCTATGCTGATGCCCTATCTATATCAGCCTGGGCAGGCTATGAGGCAGTCCCAATCCTATATGCTGATAGCAGAAAAAATGAATTACCCCAGGGAACATCTGCTATCATCAAAGAACAAGGCATAAGAAAAACCTATCTAATAGGAGGCAGAGAAGTAGTGCCATCTAGCTTAGAATCAAAGCTAGTAAATCCAGAAAGACTTGGAGGTAAGGATCGCTTTGAAACAAATCTAGCAATCTTAGAAAACCTACAAGATAAATCAGAAAATCTCTTTATTGCTACAGGCTATAACTATGCCGATGCCCTAGCCATAGGAGCAGTAGCAGCCAGAGACAATAGCTGGATCCTACTAACAGGGACAAAAGATGGCAAAGAAAACAAAAATGGTTTAACCAAAGACCAGGAGAAACTACTTGCATCTAAAAAGGAACAAGTAAAGAATTTAACTGCCATAGGTGGTGAAGGGGCAGTAGCAAAAGATACACTGGAAGCTGTAAAAGCTCTACGATTAAATAAAAATTAAATTAAAAAACTATGTAAAGACTAACCCTGGCTGGATTAAAAAGTTCAGCCAGGGTAGATTTATATAGAAAGAAGATTAAGAAAAAATATATCTATTGCAATAGTAAACTATCTATGCTAAGATAAATTCAACAAGTAAATATAAGTTTTAGGTTTTAAAAATTAAAAGGGAAATGGGTTCAAAGCCCATACAGCCCCCGCTACTGTAAATGATGACGAAATCAACTTATGCCACTGGAAAATTCTGGGAAGGTGTTGAGAGTAGGAAGATTCATAAGTCAGGAGACCTGCCTAGAGCGATATAGTAAGTGACCTTCGGTGGGAAGGGGAGACTGATTTTTTTATGTAAATTTTTAAAATAAATCCCAAAACCTCGAAAGCTTTGGGATTTTTTTATTGCAAATTTTAAAATCAGGAGGAAATATGAAAAAACTATATGGACTAGGAACAGGACCAGGGGATCCAGAACTACTAACCCTGAAGGCTGTAAGGATTATGAAGGAGGCCCAAGTGATTTTTGCCCCAAATAATAAGGGGACAAATATGGCTTTGGATACTGCTAGGGATTTTATTAAAGAAAAGAAGATTGTCTTGATTGACTTTCCTATGGGAAGGGTGACTAGGGAGGACTATATCAAGGCTGCAAGAATAATAGAAGGGGAAATACCAGACCTGGGTAATGGAGTCTTCTTAACCATAGGGGATCCTATGATTTATTCCACCTTTATCTACATAATGGATGAGTTAAAGAGGGATATAATTGAAACAGAAATAGTATCAGGGATTCCTTCCTTTGTAGCTAGTGCAGGAGCAAGTAAGATGCCCCTGACAGTAAAGGGAGATAACTTTTACTTGTGTGATGAATTAGATGAGGAGAAAATAGAAGTCGCAGATTCACTAGCAATCTTAAAAACCTTTAAAAACAAGGAAGATTTACTAGATCTATTGGAAAATAAAAATTTTAAATATAAGTACATCAGAAAGGTAAGCTTGGAAGAAGAAGCTATCTTTGAAAGAAGAGAAGATATATTGGAAGATGAGAATTATATATCATTAATTCTAGCAAGAAGAAATCAGGAGGAAAGATAATTGAAAAGACGGAAAAATCTAGCCTTGCTACTTGTCCTACTAGTGAGTCTAACTATATTGACAGCCTGCCAGAAGAAGGGGCCTAGTCCTAGTGATAATAATGATTTGGGAAATGATGAACTTGATAAGGAATATGGGATTGAAATAGATGGAGACCTGGTAAGATTTACTGATGATTCAAAGACAGAGCTTGAGCTAGATAAGAAGCCTGAAAGAACAGTCATCTTATTTTCCTCCTTTATAGATATGTGGGTAAAGAATGGTGGATCTTTAATAGGTATGACAGAAGATGAGCTAAACCATGATGTGCCAGGCTTGGAAAATGTTGAAGGTGTAGGGAGATCAGGAGGGCTAAGCCTTGAAAAGATAATATCCCTAGAGCCAGACCTAGTCATACTTAGTATGGGAACTACAGAGCAGAGGGAAATGATTCCTGCCCTAGAGCAGAACAATATCAAGGTTCTTGCCCTGGAGTATATAGGCAAGGATGACTACTATAGGATTGCCAGCCTCTTTGCCATAATAAATGACAGGGAAGATTTATACGAAAAGAATGTTCTGGCTGTAAGGGCCAGGGTAGATGAAATAATTGGACAGGCTCCAAAAGAGGATAAAAAAATCTTTATAATGTTTGCTACTTCCAAGGCTATATCTGCTAGGGGTTCAGATTCTACCCTAGGAG
>CAZFIO010000079.1:4814-9778 GCA_964519585.1 uncultured Tissierellaceae bacterium | reverse complement strand
CATTATCTTTCATTTGTGATCCTCAAAGAAAATGATAATAAAAAAAGATTGTTAGACAATGCAGCTAGGGAGGCTGAACTAGCTAAGGAAAGGGTAATTTCTAGTGCAGAGTTAAAGGCTAGAAACCAAAAATTGTTGGCCAAACAAAAGACTATAGAAAAAACTTTTGACCTTGCAAAAGAGGGGCTTAAGTCCCTGGAGGATGAAAGGTTTACAAGGTTTTTAATTGAAACTATTAAGAGTCTTGACCTATCAGGGGATGAACTTTTGATTCTACCAGAGGACTACAAGGCCAAGTCATCTAAGCTAGGAATTAAGATTTCTAAAGATGAATTTGTTGAATCTGGTTTTCTGATTAAGGACAAGGGGATTATTTTAAATTATAAATTTGATTCCCTAGTGGATTATTACAGAGAAGAATTAGAAACTGTAATTGCAAGTGAACTCTTTAAAGAAGAGGAGTGATTTCATGGACAGAATGGATTATATCCAAGCTGTAACAAGAACTAGAGTCCTTGAAACGAGACTCCTTTCAAGGGCAAGAATTGAGAGAATGGCAGATGCAAAGGATCTAGATGAGGTAATGAAAATCTTAGGGGAAACTGAGTATATACATGTACTGGGTGGGCTTACTAGGGCTCATGAATACGAAAAGGTCCTATCATCTGAATTAGCCAGGGTCTATGACTTAATGTATGAAATTAGTAAGGATAGAATTGTAGTGGACCTACTAGCACTTAAGTATGACTATCATAACTTAAAGGTCCTAGTTAAGGAAAAGTTATTGAAAAAAGACTTTTCTAACCTTTATATAAAAAATGGAAGTATGGATATAGATAAGATAAAATTAGATTACCTATCCAATGACTACAGGGATATGGATACAAGACTTAAGGAGATATTTGAAAAAGTTGAGGAAGATTATGAAAACAAAGAAGACCCTCAGAGAATAGATATATTGATGGACAGATATTATTTTAAACATATCCTTGAATTGGCCAATGAAACAGAAATCCCTTTATTCATTAGCTATGCTAAGGACCTAATAGATTTTACAAATATCAAAACCCTGGTTAGGGTTAAAAAACAGCAAAAGGATATAAATTTTTTAGGGGAAGTAGTCATACCTGGTGGCAATATTGACAGTGATGAAGTTGTAATGGGATTAAACATTTCTCTAGAAGAAGTAATTGATAAATTTAGATCCTATAGTATGAGTCCAGAAATCTGTTTGGGTTTAGAGGTTTACCAAGAGGTGGGCCGTCTATCAGAGTTTGAAAAATTAATTGATAACTATATTATGGAACAAAATAAACCTTCAAAATATATTCATTTCGGACCTGAACCTATATTTTCTTATATTATAGCCAAGGAAACTGAAGTGAAGATATTGAGAATCATAATGGTTTCAAAGCTTAACAAGCTTTCTCCAGATGACATAAGAGAAAGGTTGCGTGATTTATATGTATAAGGTAGCTGTAATCGGAGACAAGGATTCAATCCTAGGATTTAAGGCCCTAGGAGTAGATACTTTTTCTGTATTTGGTAAAGATGAGACAAGAAGGACTATAGACACAATAGCAAGGGACGATTATGGGATAATTTTCATTACTGAACAATTAGCGAATCTAATACCTGAAACTATTGAAAGGTATAACAATACACTAATTCCTACAGTAATTTTAATTCCTAGCAATCAAGGAACCTTAAATATAGGTATGGATAGAATCAATAAATCTGTAGAAAAAGCTATAGGAACAAATATATTGTAAAGGAGAGGGCTTATCTTGAAAGTAGGAAGAATAATAAAAGTATCCGGGCCCTTAGTTGTAGCTGAGGGAATGGATGAAGCTAATATTTTTGACGTTGTAAATGTTTCGGATAATAAGCTCATCGGAGAAATAATAGAAATGAGGGGAGACAAAGCCTCTATTCAGGTATATGAAGAAACTACAGGTATTGGACCTGGAGAACCTGTATATACCACAGGAGAACCTCTCTCAGTGGAACTAGGTCCTGGACTTATGGAAGCTATGTTTGATGGGATACAAAGACCTTTGGAGCCTATCAGGGAGTTAGCCGGAGACTTCTTAACTAGAGGTATCGAAGTGCCAAGTTTAAACAGAGAAAAGAAATGGTATTTTACACCTAGCATAAATGTGGGTGATGATGTAGTAGAAGGAGATATTATTGGGACTGTTCAGGAAACTTCAGTTATTGTTCATAAAATCATGGTTCCACCAGGAGTCGCCGGAAGGGTAAAAACAATCGAAGAAGGAGAATTTACTGTAACAGATTCAATATGTCTTGTGGAAGGTGAAAAAGAAGTTAGCATCCAAATGCTACAAAGATGGCCTGTAAGAAAAGGTAGGCCGGTTAAGGAAAAGTTAAACCCGGATGAGCCTCTAATAACAGGTCAAAGGGTAATAGACACATTTTTCCCAGCAGCAAAGGGTGGGACTTCAGCAATACCTGGTCCTTTTGGTTCAGGAAAAACTGTAGTACAGCATCAACTAGCCAAATGGGCAGATGCAGAAATAATCGTTTATGTAGGCTGTGGCGAGCGGGGCAATGAGATGACGGATGTACTAATGGAATTTCCAGAGATTAAGGACCCAAAAACTGGTGAGTCTCTGATGAAAAGAACTATCCTTATTGCCAATACATCAAACATGCCTGTAGCTGCAAGGGAGGCCTCAATCTATACAGGAATTACCATAGCTGAATATTTTAGAGATATGGGGTATTCAGTAGCCATAATGGCTGACTCTACATCTAGATGGGCAGAGGCCCTTAGGGAAATGTCTGGTAGGCTGGAGGAAATGCCAGGGGATGAAGGCTACCCTGCTTACCTAGCATCCAGGGTTGCAGCCTTCTATGAAAGAGCTGGTAAGGCTGTTTGTTTAGGTAGTGATAATAGGATTGGAGCCTTGACTGTAATAGGTGCAGTATCACCACCAGGTGGAGATATATCTGAGCCAGTATCTCAGGCAACTTTAAGAATTGTAAAAGTATTCTGGGGCCTGGATGCCAGTCTTGCTTACAGGAGACACTTCCCAGCTATAAACTGGTTGAACTCATACTCCTTATATCAAAACAAGGTTGATGAGTGGATGAATGAAAACCTGGATGAGGACTTCTCCAAAAATAGGATAATGGCTATGTCACTTCTACAGGAAGAATCAGGCCTGCAAGAAATTGTAAGATTGGTTGGGAGAGATTCACTTTCAGAAGGAGACCAATTAAAACTTGAGGCTGCAAAGTCTATAAGGGAGGACTTTTTACAGCAAAATGCCTTTAATGAAGATGATACCTATACATCCCTAAAGAAACAAAACCTAATGCTAAAGATGGTTTTAGCCTTCTACAATGAGGGGAAAAGAGCCTTAGATAATGGTGTATATTTAAATGAAGTAACAGAACTTCCAGTTCGAGAAAGAATTGCAAGGGCTAAATATTTAGCAGAAGAAAACATAGGAGATATAGAAAATATTATAAATGAGACTTCAACAGCTATTGATGAACTCATAAGCAAAGGAGGTATCCTTAATGCTTAAAGAATATAAAACCGTAACAGAAGTTATAGGACCCCTAATGATGGTTGAAGGTGTTGAAGGAATTAAGTCTGAGGAACTTGTGGAAATTGAACTTCAAACAGGAGAGAAAAGAAGGGGTAGGGTACTAGAGGTTGAAGGTGACAAGGCCATGGTACAACTTTTCGAAGGATCTACTGGAATCAACCTTAAAAATACCAAGGTAAGATTTCTGGGTAAACCCCTAGAATTGGGTGTATCTGACGATATGATAGGAAGGGTTTTTGATGGACTTGGCCAACCCATAGATGATGGACCAAAGATTATTCCAGAGAAAAGACTAGATATCAATGGTGTACCAATGAATCCAGTTGCAAGGGACTATCCATCTGAATTTATTCAAACCGGTATCTCAGCCATAGATGGACTAAACACCCTGGTAAGGGGACAAAAGCTACCTATATTTTCAGGTTCAGGCTTACCCCATGCTGAATTAGCTGCCCAGATAGCAAGGCAGGCTAGAGTTTTGGGTAAGGGTGAAAGATTTGCTGTAGTATTTGGTGCTATGGGTATTACCTTTGAAGAAGCCCAATTCTTTATAGATGACTTCAACAGAACTGGTGCCATAGATAGGGCAGTTCTATTTATGAATCTGGCTGACGATCCTGCCATAGAAAGAATTGCTACACCTAGAATGGTGCTTACATGTGCTGAATATTTAGCCTATGAAAGGGATATGCATGTTTTGGTAATCCTTACAGACTTAACCAACTATGCTGAAGCCCTAAGGGAAACTTCTGCAGCTAGAAAAGAAGTTCCTGGTAGAAGGGGCTACCCTGGCTATCTATATACTGACCTTTCAACCATTTATGAAAGAGCAGGAAGGATTAAAGGAAGACCTGGTTCAATAACTCAGATTCCTATACTAACCATGCCTGAGGATGATATAACCCACCCAATACCAGACCTTACAGGCTATATTACTGAAGGACAGATAATTCTTTCCAGGGACCTGTATAAAAAAGGTATAGAACCTCCAATAGATGTATTGCCTTCCCTATCCAGGCTTAAGGATAAGGGTATAGGAGATGACAAGACTAGGGAGGACCATGCAGATACCATGAACCAGTTATTTGCTGCCTATGCCAGTGGGAAAGAAGCTAGGGAATTAGCAGTAATCCTAGGAGATGCAGCCCTATCAGAGACTGATAAGGCCTTTGCAGATTTTGCTGATGAATTTGAAAAAAGATATGTAAATCAAGGATATACAAACAATAGGCAAATCACAGATACATTAGACCTAGGTTGGGACCTACTAAAGCAACTTCCTAGAATCGAACTTAAGAGGATTCGAGATGTATACCTTGAAAAATATCTTCCGGTGGATGCTGAAGGAGCTGAATAATATTGGCTATACTAAATGTAAAACCC
>CAZFIO010000079.1:0-4804 GCA_964519585.1 uncultured Tissierellaceae bacterium | reverse complement strand
CCCACTAGAATGGAGCTTACAACCTTGAGAAAAAGGCTAAGCACTGCTACCAGGGGACATAAGCTTTTAAAGGATAAACAAGATGAATTAATGAGAAGGTTTATTGAGAAGATTAGGGAAAACAAGGCTCTTAGAACAGAGGTAGAAAAAGAATTACATGACTCTTTCCAAGAATTTCTCTTGGCAAGTGCAGTCATGTCTCCAGAAATCTTAGAACAGGCTGTACTCTTTCCCAAGGAATCTATATCAGTAGATATACAAAAGCAAAATATAATGAGTGTCAACATTCCTTCTATGAAGTTTATAAGGAAACTAGAAGGCGATGAAGGTTCTATTTATCCTTATGGATTTGCTCAAACATCTTCTGAGTTGGACGATGCTATTTCCAAGCTCTATGATATATTACCAAAGCTTTTGGCCTTGGCTGAAATAGAAAAGGCAACACTTCTAATGGCAGACGAAATCGAAAAAACCAGAAGAAGGGTAAATGCACTGGAATATAGAACTATTCCAGACCTGCAAGAAACCATAAGATTTATCAGAATGAAACTTGACGAAAGTGAAAGATCAGCTATAACTAGACTAATGAAGGTAAAGGACATAATTCAAAAAGAAGCTTAAATATTAGGGCAAGATTTTGCCCTTTTATTTTTTAAAAACAGGTATAAAAAGCACCCTCCTTTGGAAATACTTTTATTATAAGGGAAAGGGTGCTTTTTTAATTTTAATGTTTTGTCCCCCTTTACATTAGGTTATAAAAGTACTTTTCCCGAATACTTATAAGTAAGGGGAGGAATAAGGATGAAAAAGTTAGGGATTATTGGAATTATACTGATTATATTGTTACCTATTTTAACAAGTGCGGACAAGGTTAGGGGAGATTTAGACATAGTATATGATTTATTGAAAAAGACAGGGGCTGAATTTCATGAAAGCGATACAGTTACCAATGGGGTTATCTTAAAAAAGTTTTTAGAAGAAGATGAAATGAAGGAATTGGGAGAAGAAATATTTAATAATTTTCAAATAAAAGGTGAAGAATCTCATCCATTTGTTGAAGATAGGGGAGCCTTGGGAGAGGTATATTATAAGCAGCTTATATTTGAAGATAAATATAGTCAAATCAACTATTCAGGTTATGATAAAAACCAAAATCTAATATCTATATACTTATCCTCCTATTTATATGAAGAAGAAATAAAAGGTGAAACTTACCTATCTATAAATATTATAAAAAATGATGATTTTTTTAGGATAAATGATATAATGGATAAGGTGGAATCTATTTACCATAAGTACGATTCAATAATGGATTCTACAACCTGCTTAATAGGGACAATAAAAGGCCAACAACCTAGGGAAGAATTAAGCAAAAAAATAAAAAAAATAATTAAAGATTTGAAAGGCAATATTATAGGTGAATACACGGATGATATGATATTATCATTTACAGCTTATACACCCCTGCTTAAAAACTCCTTAACAATGAAAAAGGAAAAGATTAATCTAAATCTAGCAACAAGGTATAATGAGCATGAGGATACTTCCTATATATGGATAGGAACACCTATAATAACTATCGGATATTAAGTAGGAGGAGATGTTTTGGAAATTATTGTTGTAGAGAAAAGCCCTCCATTAAAGGGGAAGGTAAGGATTAATGGAGCAAAAAACTCAGCCCTTCCAATATTGGCTGCATCTTTATTGGGAACTGAAGACATAATTTTGGAAGATGTACCAGATCTGAAAGATATAGGCATTATGTGTGAAGTACTTAGATCCCTAGGAGCAAAGGTAGAGATTTTAGATAAGGGAATTATAAAGATAAATTCTAACAATTTAAATAACTTTACAACTCAATATGATTTAATGAACAAGATGAGGGCATCACTACTAGTTATGGGGCCACTGCTAGCAAGACTTGGGAAGACTAGGTCCTCCCTACCTGGAGGTTGTGCCATAGGTACCAGACCCATAGATTTACATCTTAAGGGTTTTAAAGCTTTAGGAGCAAGTATAGACACTGAACATGGAAATATTGATGCTTTTGCTGATAAACTGGTTGGTAGTAAGATTTATTTAGACTTTCCATCTGTGGGTGCTACAGAAAATATAATGATGGCAGCCAGCCTAGCCAAAGGGGAAACAATACTAGATAATGCTGCAATGGAGCCTGAGATTATAGATTTGCAAAACTTCCTAAACAAATTAGGTGCAGATATAAAGGGGGCAGGAACCTCTACAATAAAGATTAAGGGTGTTGAAAAATTAGCTGGAGGAAGGCACCAAATAATTCCTGATAGGATAGAGGCTGGTACCTTTATGGTAGCTGCAGCTGTTACTGGTGGAGATGTGGTGGTTGAAAATGTAATTGGAGACCATATGAAACCTGTAATAGCAAAGCTTAGGGAGGCAGGAGCTGAAATTATAGAAGATGGGGATAATATAAGGGTAATAGGCAATAAAGATTTAAGAGCTATAGACATAAAAACCCTGCCATATCCAGGTTTCCCCACTGATATGCAATCCCAATTTATGGCTTTGATGACTGTAGCTGGTGGTACAAGCATGGTTATAGAGACAGTATTTGAAAATAGGTTTATGCATGTAGATGAATTGAAGAGAATGGGTGCTGACATAAAAATTGATGGTAAGTCAGCAATTCTTAGTGGAGTAAAGGGTCTAACAGGAGCCAGGGTTAAGGCATCGGACCTAAGGGCAGGTGCAGCCTTGATAATAGCTGGTCTAGTTGCAGATGGACTTACAGAGGTAGAGAATATTTATCATATAGACAGGGGCTATGAAAACATAGAAGAAAGATTCACAAATTTAGGGGCAAGGATATATAGAAGAACAATAGCGGAACAATAGTAGGGGCTGGTTTCCACGCCAGCCCGTAACCATAAAGATGTAGGGGCTGGTTTCCACGCCAGCCCGTGACCATAAAGATGTAGGGGCTGGGTTGACTCAGCCCGTGACTGTAAAAAGGACGAGAAATCGTCCTTTTTTAGTAATTCTATTGACAGACAAATTTAAAAAGAATATTCTATGTATAACTAATTTTATAATTATCTTAAGGGGGAAGTTTAGATGGGGATAGATATATTTCAAGAAATGGAAAAGAATGGAGTAGAGCAAATTACATTTACTTATGATAAGGTCTCAGGGCTAAAGGCTATAACATCAATTCATGATACCACCATAGGGCCAGCCTTAGGTGGTTGCAGGATGTGGAAATACGACAATACGGATGATGCAATAATGGATGCCATTAGACTATCAGTAGGAATGACTTATAAATGCTCTGTAGCAGGTACAAGTTTTGGTGGAGGAAAAACTGTAATTATTGGAGATTCTAAAACAGATAAGAGTGAAGCCATGTTTAGGGCCCTAGGTAGAAGTATTGAGATTTTAAATGGCAGATATTATACAGGGCCAGATGTGGGAATCAGTGCAGATGATCTTCTACTAGTTAGGCAGGAATCTAAATATATGGTAGGCTTACCTGAAGAGTATGGTGGAGGTGGGAATACTGCAATTCCTACAGCCTATGGTGTATATATGGGAATAAAGGCAGCTGTTAGGACTATCTATGGGAATGAATCACTGAAAGACCTAAGATTTGCAGTTCAAGGTGTAGGGAAGGTAGGTAGCCTTATTGTGGATTACTTGATTGAAGAGGGTGGAAGGGTAGTAATCTCCAATAGGTCAGACCAGGGTATTCAAAAGATAAAGGATAGATACCCGCAGGTAGAGGTTGTGGATGCAAATGAAATATATGACCAGGAATGTGATGTCTTTGTACCCTGTGCCCTAGGAGGTATTATCAATGATGAGACTATTCCAAAACTTAAATGTAAAATTATAGCTGGTCCTGCAAATAACCAATTAGCAGAAGAAAGGCATGGACAAGTCCTTCATGATAGGGGTATTCTTTATGTTCCAGATTTTGTAATAAACTCCGGGGGTTTAATTCAAGCATCAGATGAATTAGATATGGAAGAATTAAATCATGATAGAGTAATGGCTAAAACTAAAAATATCTACAATACACTTTTAAAAATATTTCATATAAGTAAAAGTGGGGATATACCAACCTACAAGGCTGCCAATAAACTAGCAGAGGAAAGGATTGAAATGATAGGTCAAATAAAAAGAAGGTATGTAAGGCCCTAGAAACGATCAATTAATTTATCTATAAGCACTATTTTTCTTGTGATTCTGAACCTTAGTGTCAATCTTGGTTTTTGGTTCTTTAGTTCTACTTGTTTTATCTAAAAAATATATATATTATAAGGATTAAAAATATTTATCAAGTTGCAAATAAAATATCGTTTTCCTATTGACAGAATATTTTTTAGATGATACTATGAATACAGGTAATGATGCATCATGCATAAGGCATTAAACTTTTTAAATTAAAGGAGGAACATAAAATGGACATGAGTAAATATCCAGCGGAACCCTTTAGAATTAAGTCCGTAGAACCTGTTAAAATGATTAACAGAGAAGAAAGGGAAAGGGTAGTCAAGGAAGCAGGCTACAACACATTCTTAATTAATTCAGAAGACGTATATATAGACTTACTTACAGACAGTGGAACTAATGCAATGAGTGACAAGCAATGGGCTGGCCTTATGATAGGCGATGAGGCTTATGCAGGAAGTAAAAACTTTAAGCACTTAGAAGAATCTGTTATGGATGTATTTGGTTTTCCTTACTTAGTACCAACTCACCAAGGACGTGGAGCAGAGAACATTTTATCTAAAATTGCTATTAAACCAGGTCAATATGTACCTGGAAA
>CAZFIO010000078.1:0-9973 GCA_964519585.1 uncultured Tissierellaceae bacterium | reverse complement strand
GATATAGAGCTTTGGAGCTGATATAATGACTTATTATTTAGAAACTACAGATATGGATTTAGGGGATACCCCTATTGAAAATATATTTATAAACGACTTTATGCCTATGGCCAATGGTACCTATGTGAAGGTCTATTTGCTAGGCTACAAATATGCCCAGGACAAGGATGAAAACTTAAATGTAAGAAATGAGACTATTTCCAAGCACCTGGATATACCCTTGGAAGATGTACTAAGAGCCTGGGATTTCTGGGAGGGCAAGGGGATTATTGAAAAGGTAGACATGGAGGAAGGCAATAGGATAAACTATGCGGTTAAATTCTTAAACCTAAAACAATTATATATAAGAAATAATATTGGAGTAGCCAATATTAAGGAGGAACTTCCAAGTAGAGAATATTCCACCTTTGACCTGGTGGATGCAAATAAGGTACCTGCCATAAATAATATGTTTAATTCCATAGACTATATTATGAGAAGGCAAACAGTACCTACAGAAAAACAAAAGATACTTAACTGGATACATGACTACAATATGAATCCAGATGTAATAGAAAAGGCCTTTATTTATGGAGTAGAAAGAAAGGGCATAAGAAGGCTAGGCTATATAGAAGGAATCATAAGAAATTGGTATGATAAGGGCCTGACCAATATGGAGGCTGTGATAGAATCCTTCAAACTAGAGGATGAAGGCTACTACAGGTATGAGAAGATAATGAAATCCCTAGGACTAGATAAAAGGCCTATTAAAGAAGATGAAAAGGAAACCATAGATAAATGGTTTAATGAATATAAATTTTCCTTGGATATAATTTTGGAAGCCTGTAATCGGGACAAGAACACAAGACCCAGCATAAACTATGTAAATGGGATTCTAAAGTCCTGGCATGAAAAGGGAGTTCTTAAGCTGGAAGATATTGAGGTCCTAGACCAGGAAAGGCAAGAGGAGGTAAAAAAGCAGATACCAGCAAAAAGAAAGGCAAACCCTACAGTAACAAGGTTTCACAATTTCCAACAAAGGACAGATAACTATAGTGCTGAGGAAATAAATTCAAGGGTTGAAGAGATAGCTAGAAGAAAGAGAGAGGCCTACAAACAAGGGGCAAAAGGAGAAGCTTAATATGTATAAGGATATACTAAAAGAAGCAAATCTAGAATACCAGAGGCGGAGGGACAGGCAGGAGGAAGATCTTAGGCAAAGGAAGTTGGAAGTCTATAAAAAGCTTCCTGCTATAAAGAGAATAGATGAAGAAATATTTCAAACAGGCTTGTCTATGACTAAGTTTATCATAGGAAATCCTCATGCTTATGGCGAAAATATTCAAAAGGCTAAGGAAAAGATGGAAGCCTTAAAAATGGAAAAGGCCTATTTGCTAACAGAATCCAATTTTCCCCTAGACTATCTAGAGTTAAAATATGACTGCCAAACCTGCAAGGACACAGGTTATTTGGACAATGGGTCTAGGTGTAACTGCCTAAAACAAAGCCTAGTTTCCAAGGCTTACAAGATGTCTAACCTAGGCAATATACTAGAAAAGGAAAACTTTCAAAACTTCAATATAAATATATTCAGCCAGGAGTCCTTTGGTAAGGAAAAATTAAGCCCTAGAGAAAATATGGAGGACCTAGTAGGAATAGCTGAGGGATTTGTAAATAATTTTGATGAAAACAATGGAGAAAATCTACTTTTCTATGGAACTACAGGCCTAGGTAAAACATACCTTTGCAACTGTATAGCAAAATCACTTTTGGATAAGAATAAAATTGTAATATACCAAACGGCCTTTACCATATTGGAGATTTTGGAAAATAGAAGGTTTGGCAAGGGAAACAAAGACCTGGGTGACTACCAGTATGATTTACTCTTTGAATCAGATTTACTGATTATTGATGACCTGGGAACAGAGGTGTCCAACACATTTACAAATGCTGAAATTTTCAATATAGTTAACACAAGAATTATAGCAGGGAAAAAAACCATAATATCAACAAATCTTACTCCAAATGAGATCTCACAGATTTATACTGATAGGATATTCTCTAGGATTTTTGATAAGTTTTTACCTTTGAAGTTCTATGGTAAGGACCTAAGATGGGAATAGGAATATAAATTAGAGGTGGAAAAATGGCCAGAAGGAAACAGAACAAAGGGATACAGGACTACTTTGTAAGAATACTAAATGGTATGGCACTAGGATTATTTTCATCCCTTCTTATGGGCTTAATTATAAAACAATTGGGCAGCCTTTTAGGCCTACAAGTATTGATAGAATTTGGGAATGTAGCTCAGAAGCTTATGGGACCTGCCATAGGAGCAGGAGTAGCCTATAGTGTAAATGCTCCCCCCTTGGGAATATTTGCATCAGTTGTAGCCGGTGCTATAGGGGCAGGCAGCATATCTTTCGATGGGGCCACTGCTATATTGAACACAGGAGAACCAGTAGGTGCTTTTATAGCAGCCTTGGCAGGGGCGGAATTCTCAAAACTAATCCAGGGGAAAACTAAGATTGATATAGTCTTGGTACCTATGGGGACAATCCTTGTGGGTGGACTGGTGGGCAATTATGTAGGACCTTACATATCAAGATTTATGAACTATATTGGCAACTTTATAAATATGGCTACAGACCTACACCCTATTCCCATGGGGATACTTGTTTCAGTTACCATGGGGATAGTTTTGACCCTGCCTATCAGTTCGGCAGCCCTAGCCATATCCTTGAAGCTATCAGGTCTAGCAGCAGGAGCCAGTACTGTAGGTTGTGCTGCAAATATGATTGGCTTTGCTGTGGCTTCCTACAAGGAAAATGGTTTTGGAGGACTAATAGCCCAGGGACTAGGTACCTCCATGCTACAAATTTCTAATATTATAAAGAACCCCTTAATCTGGCTACCAGCCATAATTTCATCGGCAATTTTGGGACCCATTTCTACCTTTGTCCTAAAGATGGAGGGGAATATGGTAGGGGCAGGCATGGGGACCAGTGGATTTGTGGGCCAATTTGGGATTATTGATGCCATGGGTTCATCTCCCAAGGTTTTGCTTATGATTCTCTTTATGCATTTTATCCTACCAGGCCTAATCTCCTATGAAGTTTCCAGGTATATGAGGAAAAGGGGATATATAAAATCAGGGGATATGAAATTGTAACGATAGCTGAACAATAGGGGAACAGTAGTCAAGCAATAGACAAGCAATAGTAGGGGCAGACCTGTGTGTCTGTCCGGGGAACTCTGTCATCCAGAGCGAAGCGAAGGATCTTGGACCCTAAAGACCAGACCCTGACCAACTGACTAACTGTCATCTGACCAACTGAACAACTAAAAACTTTCAGCTTTACGCTTTTAGCTTTCAACTTTATAGCTTTCAGCTTTACACTTTCCTGCCTTCAACAATTTCCTTTAAAAGAAATTGTTTTTTTATTTTGCAAAAACGCTTTGACAAATTATTTTAACAATGATAAAATATTATTATCAACATAATATTAATTTTTCAAACCCCAGCAAGGGGAAATACTTAAATATATGGAGGTAAGAGTATGACTATCAAGTATGTACCAGAACCATTTAGAATTAAGATGGTAGAACCTATTAAGATGTTGACTAGGGAAGAAAGAGCTGAAAGAATTAAAGAAGCTAACTTCAACCTATTTGCTCTTAAAGGTGAAGACGTTTACATTGACCTATTAACTGACAGTGGAACAAATGCTATGAGTGACTCCCAATGGGCAGGAGTAATGAGGGGTGACGAGGCTTATGCAGGTGGTAGATCTTACTACAATCTACTAGAAGCTGGACAAGATATATTTGGATATAAATTTATCCAACCAGTTCACCAAGGTAGGGCTGCAGAAAAAGTATTATTTGGCCTACTATTAGATGAAGGTAAAGTCTCCATATCAAATATGCACTTTGATACAACAAGAGCCCATGTTGAAATAGCTGGAGCTAGGGCAGTTGACTGTGTAGTAGAAGAAGCAAAAGACCCAAGCCATAGAGCGCCTTTTAAAGGGAACATGGATGTAGTTAAATTAGAAAAATTAATCAATGAATATGGCAAGGAAAAAGTTGGAGTTATAGTAATGACTATTACAAACAACTCTGCCGGTGGCCAACCAGTATCAATTGCAAACATGAGACAAGTAGCAGAAGTTGCAAAGAAATATGGAATTAAGCTAGTTATAGACGCAGCAAGATATGCTGAAAATGCCTATTTCATAAAACAAAGAGAAGAAGAATTTAAAAATTCTTCCATTAAAGATATTATAAAAGAAATGTTCTCCTATGCAGACATCTTTACTATGAGTGCTAAAAAAGATGCCATTGTAAACATGGGTGGACTATTAGGAGTAAAAGAAGATGAAGAATTATTCCAATTAACAAAAGGAAGAACCATCTCCTTTGAAGGATTTACAACCTATGGTGGATTATCAGGAAGAGACTTAGAATCTCTTGCAATAGGTCTATATGAAGGACTAGATGAGAACTACCTAGCCTACAGAAATGGGCAAATGGAATACTTGGCAGCTAGATTAGATGAAGCAGGAATTGCTTACCAATCACCAGTTGGAGGACACGGAGTATTTGTTGATGCAAAGGCAATGTTCCCCCACCTACCATACAATGAATTCCCAGGCCAAGCACTTGCAGTGGAACTCTACCTAGAAGCTGGAATAAGATCTTGTGATATAGGCTCCTATATGCTAGGAAACGATCCTGATACAGGAGAGCAATTACAGGCAGATTTTGAGTTTACAAGACTAGCTATACCAAGAAGGGTTTACACTCAATCACATATTGATATAATGGCAGATGCCCTAATAGCAATAAAAGAAAGAGCAGCAGAAGTAAAAGGATATAGAATAACTTGGGAACCACCAATTCTACGTCACTTCCAAGCTCACCTTGAGCCATTAAAATAAAAAAATAGGTCCTAGGAGTCTTTCTCCTAGGACCTTTATTTTTCTTTAGTTACCATTCTTATATATCTGTAAAGGGTAGCTTCTGATACGGCTAGTTTTTCTGCCACTTCACTTACAGCTCCCTTGATCATAAAGACACCCTTATCATAAAGTTGCCTTACAACATCAACTTTTTCTTCCTGGGTAAGCCTTTCGATTGGTATATTTGCAAATTCCAGTGTAGTATCCATGGCATTATCAGTTACAGAGGAAATTACATTGGTTATATCATCTACAAAATCATAATTATAGAGTCTTTCATTTTCTATAGATGCATTTTCCATGTAGGTTAATTGAAGTATATTTTTGGCTAAATTTACATACTTGCTACCATCGAAGCTTATACATAGCATACCTGTTAAATTATTATCCTCATCTTTTATAAAAAACGAAGATGTTCGTGTTACCTTGTTGCTCATGGCAACACCCTTATTGCTTACCACATAATTGTTTTTAGCCACAGTTTCTTCATCTATAAAACTAAGAAACTTTTTAGCCTGGGTATTTTCCTTATCCCTACCGCTAATATGTCCATTGGCTATATAGGCAATGGAATGGTCCCCATTATCAAAATCATGCAGGACAATTTCATATTCTGGCCCTAGAGTCTTGTGTAAAAACTCTGCTAGTAAAATATATTGATCTTTAGTTCTTTTGTCCATAAAATCTCTCCTAATCTAGTCTGATAAGAATATTTTATCATATTAAAAGGAATTTTGCATAGTTTTATTTGTCCTGTTTGCCATCATTATATTGTAAAGCCTAATTAAATCATTTTGGATAATATTGTTTGATAGTTGAATAGGGTGTTCTAGGGTTTCTAGATCATATACTTGGTCACTTTCTTTCTCCACTTCATCAGAATAAAAACTATAAAGGCTGGAAGTAGATACTGAGTAATATGATTCCTTATCTAGCCAGCTACCATCAGGGAATACCACTATATTGTCATCTACTGACATTATATCATTGCCCAATTGGTAGGGATTAGAAACACCCAACATATTTCCAAGGGTGGGAAGGGCATCAATCATCCCCATGGGGGTTGTTACTTTTTCGTTAATTTTTCCATCCTTAGTCCAGATAATAAAGGGTGTTTTCCTTAAGGATTTAAGGAAGGCACCACTGATTGTTTTGTATTCTTCATCTTCCTTACCATAGTAAGTTTCTTCTTCCTCATTGTAATTATATACTTTCTCATAGTCATCCTTAGATATCCTTGCATGGTGGTCTCCATACAAGACCAGGACTGCATTGTCCAGGAGGCCTGCTTCATCCATACCTTCTACAAAGGATTCCAGGGCCATGTCTGCATAATGGAAGGATTTTAGGTAGTTTCCTATATCCGTTTCCTCTAAATGCCCCACACTAAATTCCCCATACTTGTCTAGGTCATCAAAGGGGTAGTGGTTTGTCAGAGTAATAAGGGTTGCCATAATTGGTAGGCCCTCTTCCTCTTCTTATAGCTGCTTAATCTTCTCTATAGACTGTCTAAAGAAGGACATATCACTTAGTCCAAGGCCTATTTCTTCATCTATTTCATAGTCACTGGCACTAAAAAACCTATCATAGCCTAGGCTCTTGTGCATAACATTCCTGTTCCAAAAATCTCCATTGTTTCCATGCATGCTCATGGTATAGTAGCCCCTAGACTTAAGGAGTTTTTGTATGCTTTCATAATCCCTATTTGCATGGGTCATAAATACAGTCCCATTGTTAATAGGAAGTAGGGATGTAGAAAAAGTAAATTCTGAATCACTAGAGGTACCAACTGAGTGCTGAGGGTAAAAGTTTTCGAAGAACATACCCTCCGAGGCAAGTTTATTCAGGAAAGGGGTAACACTACCATCTTCAAATTCTAAATCCATGGCAAAGTTTTGTGCACTTTCATAGTGGATCACATAAACATCCCTGTCCTTAAATATACCTGTAAACTCATTTTCCTTATGTTTACTTTTATTGCTGGCAATTAAATCTTCTAGTACTGATTCAACTTCCTCATCCTCCATAGGAGGCAGTCTTCTTAAAGAGATATTTTTAAAGAGATCGGCAGTAGTAAAGGAATAAATCCCCAGTTGTTCAACAATATAGGGCCTGTTCCACTGCTTAACTAAGCGACTTAGATCTGTAGTAGTCAAGGTCGTAAAAATAAGGGACAGGATAAGTGACCCAATAAGTAGGGGTCTAAAAATCTCTTTTTTACTCCTGCTTGCCTCAATTTCCTCAAAGAAGTTAATCTTATTTAACCTTTTTATTACACTTATTAAGACAAGTGGTGGCAGGGTAAATATTAATATCTTAAGGTCCAAAGTTTTTGCAAAGGTATTTCCTATTTCCTTGATTTGTGATATCTGTTTAACCAAAGAAAAGGATATAAATGAATTATAGTGTTGGTAATATAGGTAGTTAGCTATAGAAATGAGGCTAAAACCAATAGATAGTATTACATAGACTATGTTCCTATTTTTATAGGATAAAAACATAGCTAAAAAACTAATAAGTATTAAAATCCCTATACTTGCCACTAGGGGCTTCCAATAGAAGGCATCGCCTATGGTTAAGGCCCTTAGCACAAAATCATTAAATAGACCACCTAAAATTAGGAGTATAAGCATAATATTCTTTTTAAAGTTATATTTTTTATTAATAAATTTATCTTTCATAAGATAATCACCACTTTCCTTCAACTTAAATAAATGCATACCCTACATTATACATTCTGTATAATAAAATATTACTGGTAACTTTATGTAATATATCCATGGAAAGGATTAACTAGTAGGATTATTACCAACCAATCAATATTATATAATAAGCTTATGAGATAGATATTAAAATTTGATTAAGATTTAGTTACAATCCTGTAAGAATAAGGATAAGGACATGAAAAGGGAATGAAAAAACCAGCAAGTCTTTAGTTTAGACGGCTGGTTTAAGTTTTTATATAAGACTGTTCTCCTGGCTAAGGCTAGATTGAATTTCTTCTTCATTATCCGGGAGCCTCTTATTATCCTCCCCATAATAGACAGTAGCCCAAACACCAACTATTATCATAAGTCCTCCAACAAAGTCATACCAGTGGAAGTTTTCCTTTAGGATTATTACGCCACCGATTATGGATACAATAGTAATTACATTCCCAAAGACTGCTGCCTGGGAAACCTGGAGCTTTGATATTGTATAGACTGATAAAAAGAAGGCAAATATAGATGATAGGACACCTAGGTATAGTAGGGGCACAAGAGCATCTATAGCAAATAACCTGGAAAAATAGGTGGAAATATTTTTATTTATTATGGAATTGACAATATTTACTCCGTTGAAAACTATAGCCCCTGCCCACATCATCACATAGGTAATCTCTATGGGCTGGTAGGCTGCTGTGGCCTTTTTAGCAAGAATATTATAAATTCCTGCTACTAGGACCGTTAAGAGTAGAAAGAAGACTCCTAGATAATTGCTTGGTGCAACTGAACCCTTCATCAGGTTTATTAAAACAACTCCTGAAACAGATAGGATTATAAATCCCCACTGGTGAAGCCTTAAGCGTTCTTTCAAGAAAATAACGCTTAAAATACTGACAACAATAGGGGTCAGGGAAGTCATAAGCCCAGATTCTGAGGCAGTGGTCATGTTTATACCTATGGTTTCAAAAGTAAAATATAGGACTGGTTGGAAAATTGCCACTAGTATGATGTCTTTTCTTGGTTTGTTTTTTAGGTCTATTTTTATTATTCCTGTTAGTTTCAATAAGGTCATAGAAGTTGCAGCAATTAAAAACCTAGAAGCAAGTAATTCCATTAGACTCATCAGGTCTAAGGCTATCTTTGTAAATATAAATGATAGACCAAAAATACTAGCATATATAAGGCCTGTAAGTATAGGAAGGTATTTTCTCTTATCCATAATTTCACCCCATAACAATATAACATAAGCCTATTACTATTATCAATCTATATTTGTATATAGGGGATATATAATAGGAATAATAATTTAAGAGTAGAAAAAATGGCAATAGGATTGAAAATTCTAGTGGTTGAAGCCTTGACATAAATTTCTTTTATGGTATATAATAAACTTTAATTAAATAAAGAGCTAAGAAGGGAAATAGTAGCTAGGGAGACATTGAAGAGAGCCAATGCTTGGTGGGAATTGGTATGTTGAACTATTGAATCCGTCCTGGAGCTTTTAACTTACAAGGTGAACTTTAAAGTTAAGTAGGGTGGCAACGCGGGTTAACTCCCGTCCCTAAGTATAGGGACGGGAGTTTTTTATGACCTAACCCGATTTGCAATGTTTTTCTGCAAATCGATGGTAGGTCAAACGCAACGAGAACCAATTTTACACGAGTGAAACGAGTGAATAAAATTGCGTTTCGAGACTGCGTCATCTTCTACAGGAACAATTAAAGCTTATAAACACAATAAAGAAATAAGTCTCATAGAACACCCGATTTGCAATGTTTTTTTGCAAATCAATGGAAGGTCAAACGCAACAAGAACCAAATCTATGCGAACAAGGTGAGCTCTAGATTTGTGTTTCGAGACTGCGTCGTTTTCTACTAAAATAAATAAAGTTCTTAAGGCAATAATTATAAACTTATATTGTTAAGAAGAAAAGAGGAGGAAGATTATGTTAGATTTAAGAAGAATTAGACTAAAGCCAGATGAGGTAAAGGAGGCCTTAAAGAAAAGAAATGCAGACTTTCCTATAGATGAATTACTGGAAGAGGACAACAAAAGAAGGAATCTCCTGGTAGAAATTGAAAACATGAAGGCAGAACAAAACAGGGCATCCAAAGAAATCCCTGCCCTAAAAAAGGAAGGTAAGGATGTAAGTGGAGTCTTTGAAGAAATGAAGAATCTATCTGAAAAGATTAAGGACTTGGATCTTGAACTTAAAAGTATTGATAAGACAATCAAAGACTATCTACTGGGAATCCCAAACACTCCACATCCATCTGTAGCCCAAGGCCTAAGTGATGAGGACAATGTAGAAATAAGAAAACATGG
>CAZFIO010000077.1:0-10081 GCA_964519585.1 uncultured Tissierellaceae bacterium | reverse complement strand
CTATTCCAATATTTATTAAAATCTACTCTATTTACTCCATCCCCATTGCCTACTAGGATTTCTGCATTAGCCACTAAAGGAGCCAGGGAGGCCTCCCTGTATATGATACTACCCATCAAATTTCCCCCTATGGTTACCTTGCCTTGTACTGTATGGTCTGCTATTCTTTTTATAGCTAAAGACATTAGGGGAAATAGGTTCTCTTCTGCAACTTGTGTCAAGGTTAAACCTGCCCCTATAATAAGTTCATCACCTTCTATCTCATAAACACTTGACTCTGGTATTCCCTTTATATCTATTACAGCATCAGTATATGTATTGTTTAGCCTAGACATGCTTATAAATTCAGTTCCACCGCCATAGTATAGTGCTTTTTGTCCTGATATTTTTAGTTTTTTATATAAGTCTATTGCCTCTTCAAGTGTATCTGCCCTATAATAATCAAAATCATATGGTATCATATTTACCTCCTGTTTTCTTTTCCCAAATTAACTCTGGTGAAATGGGCACCCTATTAAATTCCATATCTGTTGCCCTAGAAATTGCATTGGCAAAGGCAATAGGTATTCCTATAATTCCATGTTCTCCAATACCTCTAGCCCCAAAAGGAGTGTCTATTTGCCCTGTTTCTATAAAGTCAACTATATATTCTGGTTGCTGGCCTATATGGATAAGCTTATAGGTTCTTAAGGAAGTATTTTGTAAGCTTGCCTCTTTATCATAATAAAATTCCTCTCTAGTAGCTAGGCCAAGCCCCATACTCATTCCTCCCATGACTACACCTTCAGCCATCTTTCTATGGATAACTTTGCCTATATCAGCCACTGTCACCGCCTTAACCAGCCTATAGGTATAAAGTCTAGGATCATATTCTATTTCCACTCCCTGGGCTCCAACGGTCCATGAAACTCCGGACTTTCCCCTACCGGTCTCATAATCCAAAGGTAGTAGTTGCCTCATTACATAGTTTCCACGGCCAATTAATTGTCCATATATACCTGGGCCATTCTTATAGGTATATCCTAAGGCTATATTTTTAAAATCTAAAAATATACTAGGATAGTCTTTAACAGATACTCTTTTGTTACATATATCTAGGTCTTTAGGAGTGCATTTTAAAACTATGGATGCTAGTTCCCTTATTTGATTGATTAAGTCCTCAGCAGCTGCTATAGTAGCATTCCCTACCATAACTGTGGACATGCTAGCCACTGTTTTCCAATGTTTTGGTGTTACCTGGGTGTTTACACTCATATAGACATGTATGTCTTCTAGGCTCATCTTTAACTTCTCAGCCAAGATCTGCCCCATTATGGTTTTTGTTCCTGGTCCAATTTCTGTTGCTCCAAAGTTCATATTTATACTTCCATCTGAGTTCATGGTTAAGGTTACTCCTGAGGTTGCATTTACAGGTGAGCTTGAAGTTTTCCAAAAACAAGATATACCCTTGCTTCTAATCTTCCCATCTTGGGTTTCAATCTTCCTTCCTTCATCCCAGTTCATTATCTCTTTTAATTTTGATAAACAGAACTCTAAATTTCCTGTATTGCTTAGACTTATTTTATTTCCTGTGGGCCCATAATTCCCTGGCCTTATAGAATTTATCTTCCTAAATTCCAAAGAATCAATATTAAGCTTTTTTGCCAGTTTTTCTATTGCTCCCTCTATGGCAAAGGTACTAGCCCCGTGCCCAAAACCCCGGAAGGATGTAGAATAGTTATGGTTTGTATAAAGAGCATAAACATCACAATGTATATTTTCAATATTATAAGGTCCTGAACAGTCTGTTGCCATTGCCCTGGCCATTCTGGGACCGGTATCCGAATAGGCACCACAGTCTGCATAATAGGTTGCCTCCATAGCTAGAATTTTTCCCTGCTTTGTTCCTCCCAGCCTAACCTTACCCTCTGCCCCTAGTTTGCAAGGGAAGCTAGATATATCCTGCTCCCTAGTGTTTGCAATCCTAACCATGCGCCCCCCTACCTTGTATGAAGCCATATAGGCTAGGAATTCTAAATGGACAGAGGCCTTACCACCATAGGCTCCACCCACATAGGGAGTATGAACAATAACCTTGCCCTCAGGAATTCCAAAAGCCTTGCTTACTTCTTCCCTAACCCCAAAGGGTCCCTGGGTTGAAGAGTATATATTGACTGTACCATCTGAAGATATTTCGGCCCTAGCATTTCTAGTTTCCATAGCAATATGGTCTGATTGGGATAGGGTAAATTTGTATTCTATTACAGAGTCGCACTGGCTCCATGCATACTCCATATTACCCTTTCTTATCCTTATCTTATCTGCTATATTGCTATCCGCTAGGGGGTATACTTCCCTATCTGGATATGAATACCTTCCCAAATCTTCATGTACCAATGTAGGGTTCTTTTTTATTGCATCTCTGATTGAATTTACCACATTTAAATCCTCAAATTCAACTTTTATAAGATTTACCGCGGCCGCTGCTTCCTGTTCCGTATCAGCTACTACCATTGCTATAGGCTCACCATAGTGTCTTACCTTTTTCCTAGCCAAGGGTGGTCTATCATTTATAATTGAACCAGTTAGTATAGGAAAATCATCACCTGTGATTACTGCCTGTACTCCTTTGTAGACTTGGGCCTTGGAAATATCCAGCGTTTTAATAAGACCATGAGCACAAGTAGAGGTAAAAATTCTAACATGGAGCATTCCCGGAATAGTTATGTCTCCAGTATACTTAGCCTTTCCTGTTACCTTATCCCATGCATCCTTTCTTATGGGACTTACTCCTATCTGAGAGTCCATCATCAATTCTTCAACTCCTTTAGTCAATTTGCTTATCTTGCCTATAATTTTCTCTTAGTAAGAATTGTATCCATTTTCATAAAAAATATAAGGGCATCAGTGAGATCACTGATGCCCTTAGTTTTACTGAAAACATTATCTACTTATTAAGTCTTTTGCATGTTTTTCAGCCATATATTTAATTTTCTCTACATCTAGGGTTTTTACTTCTCTTTTTTCCATTACTATCTTCCCATCTATAATTACTGTATCTACATCAGAGGCCTGCATACCATAAGTTACAGCAGAGATTAAATTATGTTTAGGATATAGATGTGGTTTGTCCATATCTATTAGTATTAGGTCTGCTTTTTTCCCAACTTCTAAAGTTCCTAGCTCTTGACCCCAACCCAATGCATAGGCCCCATTTGTAGTTGCCATTTCTATAGCTGAATAGGCAGGGACTGATATGGCATCTAAGTTTACAGCCTTATTGACCAGGGCAGCTAGGTTTATTTCCTCAAACATATTTAAATTGTTGTTGCTGGAAGAACCATCTGTACCTAGGGCAACCCTTAATCCTTTTTTTAGCATTCTATCTACAGGAGCAAAGCCACTGGCTAATTTTAGATTGCTTCCTGGATTATTTACCGGATATACACTTTTTTCTATCATTATTTCTATATCTTCCTCATCTACATAGACACAATGGGCCCCTATGGTATGAACATCAAACAAGCCTAAATCACTTACATGCTTAATAGGGGATTTTCCATGGGCCTTAAAGCTATCCTCTACTTCCTTTTTTGTCTCTGAAAGATGAATGTGGATTCCTGTATCCAATTCTCTTGCTAGTTCCATAGACTTAAGTAAAAATCCTGGACTACAGGTATAGGGGGCATGAGGTGCCACCATAACCTTAATTCTAGCTTCAGCTTCTCCATCCCACTTTTTGAATAAGTCCCTTGTTTCATTTAACTTTATATGAGGGGCCTTGGGGTCTTCAACCATGCCCCTGGTTAAAACACCCCTCATACCTGATTCTACTGTAGCCTTGGCTACTTCATCCGTAAAGAAGTACATATCACAAAAAGCAGTAGTCCCTGACTGGATCATTTCTACCATGCTTAGTAGGGAGCCCCAGTAAATGTCTTGGCCTAAAAGCTTGTCTTCTACAGGCCATATAGCCTTGGTAAGCCAATCATGCAAGGGTAAATCATCAGCATAATTTCTAAGAAGTGACATTCCAATATGGGTATGGGCATTAATAAGGCCAGGCATAGCTAATTTGTTTTTCCCATCTATAATTCTACTTACCTGAATATCATCCCTTAAATTTCCTATATGGAAAATTTCCTTTCCCTTAATATAAATATTTGCATTCTTTATGATATTGTCCTTGTCATCAAGAGGAATTATATCAATATCCTTAATCAATATACACATAAAACCGCTCCCTCCTTTAATTTTATCTCCTTCTTAATATATTAAGTATATCAATATGTTAAGGAAAAAACATTAGATTATTAAAATTAATAAAATTAGTTCAATTGATAATAATTATCATTTACAATATACAATATTTATGTTATATTCTAGGAGCAGGGCTTAAATTATCGCGGCAAATAATTTAAGAAAGAAGGATAAATATGGCTAAAATGATGGGACCTAGATTTAAACAGTCTAGAAGGTTGGGTTTAAATGTCTGTGGTCATCCAAAGGCTATGGATAGAGCAGGAAAAGGAACATCAAGGGCAGACAAAAAGCTTACAGAGTATGGTATTCAATTGCTAGAAAAACAAAGGCTAAGGGCCTACTATGGGGTTATGGAGAATCAATTTGTTAAATATGTAGAAAGGGCAAAGAAATCTCCTGAACAAACTGGTCATGCCCTAGTTAAAATCTTGGAATCCAGGCTAGATAATCTTGTTTACAGGATGGGATTTGCATCTTCTATAAGGCAGGCTAGGCAGATGGTGGTTCATGGACATATCCTGGTAAATGGTAAAAAAATCAATATTCCCTCCTATTTAATTAATGTAGGAGATGCACTTTCCCTAAGAGATAAGTCTAGAAATATAGAACTTTTTCTAGAAAATTTTGAAAATAGCTTCGTAGTAAGTTACCCTTATATAGATAAAAAGAGGGATAGCTTTTCTGGAAGATTTAGTAGGATGCCAGATCGGGAAGAAATCCCTATAGAAATCGATGACCAACTAATAGTTGAATTCTATTCACGAAAATAAAATATAAAAAAACTAAAGGAGCTTATTCAGTAGAATATGCTCCTTTAAATTTTCTATTATAATATGTCCTTACTCAAGTTCAGCAAATTGCTTTATAATTAACTTTCTTAAAACCATATAAAATATCATGGTAGAAATTATAAATATTAGGCCTAAAATGATATATATTGAGTTTGCATGTAACTTTTTCATTAGGTTAAATACAAGAAAAATCAGGCCCCCAGAATATAGAGTTCCTAGCCCCATGCTTATAAGAACATTTAGGTTTTGCTTCATAGCTTTTTGTGGGTTATCCCAAATTAAAAGGGGTCTTATTATATCTATAATCATTCCAATTTGGATCATGGGAATGCTTCCTAACAAGCCTAGTAGACTGATTAAAATTATATTTATAATACTAATTTTCAGAAGGAAGGCAAAGGTAATTAATAGGGCCAGGACAGATATGATTTGGGGCACAAGTGATGCCAGTATCCTACCTATAATTTGATTTTCCACCTTTATTGGAAGGACCCTATGGATCCAAAAGCTTTTACCCTCCCTAGAAAAGCTTGTAGCCCCAACAGGGTTCATGGCAGCTTGTATAACTATCATGGCTATAGAGCCTAGCACAAAGTATTGTGAGTTTACCTTTAACAATTCCAAGACCATATTTAAGGACTCATCACCCATAAGTACTGTCATAAGAATAAGAAGTGGAATTATAATTGCACCAGCAATAGAGTTTAAAACATATACAGGGGTTTTAAATAGCATGATAATTTCTTTTTTTGCAATGGCCATATAGGCTTTACCTTCTTTAACCTTAATTATGCCTTGTGACTTTCTTTTAACCCTACCCTTACCTGCTGTAACCTCCATATTACCTATTAGGCCATCAAAAAATAGACCTTCTGATAATTTAATCATAAGCAAATAGCCAAGAAAGGAAACTGTCAGAAATAGTAATAAATATAGTAGCCCATTAAGATGTGAATAGTTAGCCAAGGCTAGGCTAGCCCACATACTTGGTGGAAATACAATTCCTAGTTTTTTCACCAGTAAATTTGAATCCTTTACCAAGTTAAGGTAAAATTCCTCACCACCACCAAGGGCGTTTTGGGCAATCTTCTGCATAAATAATTGCATGAATAAGATTAAGACTATAAAGAAGAGTGCTCCGATTATTCTTAATGTATCCTTTTTCCCCTTTATATTTGTATATTTCATAAATATCATTACTAATATTGAGGAGATGATTAGAGGGATTATAGGGATTGTCAGAACAAGTATTAGGGAATAAATCCAATATAAAAGCCCTTCTCCACCCTTAGTCCCATATATAAATATAAAGGGTAAAATTATGGGCAAGGTGGTTATATATTCACTTAACATTAATATTACAAACTTTGACCCTAAAATCTGTGAGGCCTTAATTGGCAAAGGTACCAGTAACTCCAGATCATTTGAAAAATAATACTTGCTCATTACATATAATATTCCTAGCACCAGAACTAAGGCTTGAGATAAAAATATACCAGTTTGTAAAAAGTAGGATCTTTGGCCAATTTGACCATAGACATCATAAATATTTCCCAAGGCCTTTAGCAACAAGAAATATGTTGGTAGAAGTGATAAGGCGGCAAAACCAAATAAAAAATATTGCCATCTATTTTTCTTTGTTTTAAAACTATAGGCCAAAGATGACAAGCCAAAGGTAGTATTAAAATCTATTTTGATTAAAGATATTAATTTATCCATTAGTCTGTCAACTCCAAGAATATATTTTCCAAGGACTCCCTTTCCTGAGCATGAGCCCTTAATTCCTCCATGGTTCCTACTCTTATTATTTTTCCTTTATTGATTATAGCAATTCTATCACATAACTTTTCTGCAACCTCCAAAATATGGGTGGAGAAAAAAACAGTTTTGCCCCTATCACACATGTTCCTCATTTCTTCCTTTAGCTTGAAAGAAGATTTAGGATCTAGGCCTACCATGGGTTCATCCAGTATAAATAAGTCTGGTTCATTTATAAGGGCAGATGTTAGGACTAATTTTTGTTTCATACCATGGGAATAGCTTCCTATAATATCCGTTAAGACGTCCTTTATATTAAAAAGTTGGGTATAATAATCTATCTTTTCCAGTCTTTCTTCCTTGCCTATTCCATACATATCTCCTATAAAGTTTAAATAGTCAATTCCCTTTAGCTTATCATAGATTTCTGGATTATCAGGAACGAAGGAAATCATAGACTTGGCTTCTAAAGGATTTTCCCATACATCTACCCCTTTTATTCTTACACTACCTTCATCTGGTTTTAAGAGTCCTACTATCATTTTTATAGTGGTGGTTTTTCCTGCACCATTTGGTCCTAAAAACCCAAATATCTCCCCGGCTCTTACATCTAGATTAATATTATCCACTGCCTTTACCGCACCACCAGCGTACGATTTTGATAAACTTTCAATTTTTAACATAAGCAACCCCCTATTTAACTAGTAAAAGTGTAATTCCTATTATTATAAATGGAAGGATTAAAAGTAAGATACCTAAAGGGCTTCCTCCATTGACAGTCCATCCAATTCCCACTCTCTTTTCTACAAAAATCGCTGGATCATCTGGATTATAGTAAATAGAATTACCAAGTTTCCATAACTTATCATCTTCCATATCATATCCAACAGTATCATCTTTGCCATGGATTTTAATCCTATCCCCTCCCTGGCCTAGGACTAAACTAAGAATTATAGAACCAGCAATAATAAAGCCTAAAACCCCTATATTTACAAGATTAAGTAGCTTTAAATCATGGACAATACCCAAGACCATCATATTAATAACTGTAAATAACAACTGCAAAAGGACTGTACTTACTAAAAAAAACACTCCCCATGTCTTCCTAAAAATTTTATTTTTCTTTAGGGAAAGGTCCGGATTTTTGGAATCTATCTTTTGCTTGGATTTTTTCATAGCATAATAAGATAAATACATAATAATCCCCATTAGCAATTGAAAACCTGGCATCATCAATACTGAAGGAATAGATTTATTCATATATCCATCTATATTACCTTGAAAATCCCAATGGATTGGAATCTTTCCAGGTAAAGTAGGGTACTTGATCCAAGTTAAAATCAGATTGATAATTATAATTCCAAGTGGCAATAGGAGCCACCATTTAGATAGGTCATCAACCTTTGATTTGTCTCTAGAAAACCTAGTATCTACAACAACTATATTTGTTGCAAGTTTATCCCATTCCATTTCACTTTTTAATATCTTTAGTTTTTTATTCCATATAATATAGATTATAAAAAGAATTCCTAAAAATATTAAGGGGGCTAAAGTAACTAGGGTGATGCTGTAAAACTTATATAGAAAATAGGAAATCATAAGTATAGATAGTAAACCTATAGCAATATTACTGATTACAAAGCCTTTTATAATATTCTTTACTTCCTTTGTCTTTAGGACATTAGGAGGAGTTTTTACCCCTAGCAATATATTTCTTCTGGATATATAAGGAGTCATTATTTGAATAAAAAGTATAAGAAGCAATATTCCAATATTTATTAAAGAAATAAATAATCTTTCTTCCACAGTATCCCTCCTACATTACTTATTTTTCTCAAATCCATCATAAATCCTTGAGCAAATCTTTAAAAATTCTTTCCTCTTTACTCCCCTATTTTTTGAATCAGCTGCTAAGTATTTAAGCTCATCAATAATTGAATCCATATAGGATTCATAAGATAGTGAGTTGTTTTCTTTGATTACAGCTCCTTTTCTCCTATCTATAGCTAAATACCCTTGATCCTTTAAGATGTTGTAAGCCTTGTTTACTGTATGCATATTTATTCCAATATCTCCACTTAACTGTCTTACTGAAGGCAAGTCTTCACCAGGATTTAGGTCCCCTTTTGCTATCCCTATAATTATTTGCCTCCTAAGTTGCTCATATATAGGTATCTCAGAGTCAAATTCAATTTTAATAAACATATTCTCACCTTCCAATCTGTTATACCTATTATATAACAGACTCTCATCATTTTCAAGTATAGAATTTAAAAATATATCCATGCTTGTCACAGATTGTCAACCTCTACATACTATGATATTAGGACTAGTTACTTTCTAGCTAGCTAAAAATCAAGATAAAAAGAGAGGGGTTATTAAATGGGTTGGAATAGAAGATGTCAACCAAAACCAAATAGGGTGTCAAATCGCCCTAATCCAATTCAAGAAAATTTATTTTCAAATGATATAAATATAGATCCTCATATACAAGATATAAATATTAATAGGGGTAATAATTCATGTTGGCAAGGCTGCCATCCTTCTCCATGGCCACCATGGCCAGATCCATGTTATCCAGTTTGCCTATGTCCTCCAGGGCCACCTGGACCACAAGGACCTAGAGGAACAGTAGGTCCACTGGGGCCCATGGGATTCACTGGTCCAATGGGACCAGGTGGACCTGAAGGGTCAGCAGTAACTGTAAATTCTATGTTTGCCGCCGATACTAACGGTTCAAAAATCTCAGTAATCAAAAATGGTACACTAGTACCTTTAGCAAATGCACAAAGTTTAGACGCCTTTAATAAGAATACAGGGAACACAGTTTTTACTGTACCGAAAACAGGGAGATATTTTATTAAATATTTTATACACCTAACCTCCGCAGTCCTAATGCGTTCAGAAATTCTTGTAAATGGAACTACAGTCGCTGTAACTGTTAACAATCCTGTCCTATCTACAACAAGTTATTGTGCCCAAGCAATTTTAAACCTAGTAGCTGGCAATACTATTTCCTTAAGACTTGCTGGATATAATGGGAATATAACTTTACAAAGTGGTGCTGGTGCATCATTAACTATCATAAGACTTGAATAAAAATTACCTGGCAAAAGATGTATGTCTTTTGCCAGGTATAATTCCTATTTGATTTATTAACTTTTTTCGAAAATTGCTAAAGATTCCATACTTTTTTGATAATGCCTTCAATTTGTTTAGGATGAACAGGTCTGCTTATTAAATAACCCTGTATTTTATCACAATTCATTTCCTTTAATAGGTTTAATTGG
>CAZFIO010000076.1:0-10158 GCA_964519585.1 uncultured Tissierellaceae bacterium | reverse complement strand
TAAATATTTATTCGAACATATCTGGTTAGATTTGTTGCACTTTATTCTCCTTATGTGCATTAATCTTATTCAACAACTCAATCCTAGCCCCATAGTTCTCCCCACACTTTACTAACGATATGACGCTTAATATAAATAATGCGAACTCAACATATTATGAATTTTATTCCTCACTTCTACTGGCAGACATCCTTCTAATGCTCTCTCTAATAGCATAGGTTTCTTAATTCCATTTGATAAAAGGTATTTTCCTATAATTTCTACTTTAGATTGTCTATTAGGAATTAATTGATAAATAACGTACCAATCCTCTAAAGAAGTGAAGGGAATACTTACTCCATTAATTATTTTAAATTCTGAAATGGAGTTACGGTCGAAGATATATTCAAATATCCCACTGTTATGATTTACTGCAAATCCTGACATTACATCAATATCAATATTATCTATTATATATTCATAGAAGTATTTCGTTGAGTATGTTGTAGTCTTTTCCCATTTCTTTTTTTCTCCAATACTTTTAAGAATCTCATCTGCTCTTTCAATATCCTTAATATCTATAAAAATATCTATATCATTAGATTTATCTATTAGTTCAAACTAATTTAACAATATAGAAGCGCCAACAGCCCATGTTATATTTGAGTTATTGAGTTTTTCTGCAATATTACTTAAAGTTGTAAACATTTCGTACACCCCTTTTTACCCCATAAAATACTGTTGTTCATTAAAGAACTTGTAAAACTATTGTCCAATTATTACTTTAAACTTATTTCCCACCTTGGTTTCCCAACCTATTTATGATATGGTTCATTTTTCATCTTTTTAAAGCTTCTATAAACTTGTTGTAGAAGTATTAGCCTCATTAATTGATGGGGGAAGGTCATTTTTGAGAAGGATAGTTTCATATTGCTTATTTTGCTTATTTCCCTATGTAAACCCAAGGATCCTCCAATTATAAAAGTAATATCATTTATGCCCATAACCATTAGTTCCTCAATGTTTTTCGACAAATCTTCTGAGGAAATTTGTTTTCCCATTATTTCCAGGGAAATAATTTGGGAATTTTGGGGAATCTTGGGTAATATTTTCCTTGCTTCCTTTTCCTTAATAAGGTCCATATCCTTTTCCGATAGGTTTTCAGGAGCCTTTTCATCTTCTACTTCAATAATCCTTAGCTTACAATATCTAGATAGACGCTTTTCAAACTCCTTAATTCCCTCTTTTATATACTTTTCTTTTATTCTACCAACTGCAATAATATTTATATTCATAATTTCCTCTCTCAAAATTTTTATCTTCTAGGCAATAGGGTGATATTTCCTGTCTAAGCCTTGTCTACCCATCAAAGCCTATAGTCCCTCCCTTATGGCCCAAAAGTCCTGACCCTGTCTCAACAATTGCTAGACAATCGCTTGTCAATTGCTTGCCCATTGCTTGACTATTGTTCAGCTATCCACTCTTCTACTTCCTTCAGCAACTTAAAATTGGTTAAGTCATAGTGAAGGGGGGTTACTGTTACATAGCCCTTAGATAAATAATACCTATCTGTATCCTCTTCAAAGTCTATTTTTTGCCTACCCTTTAACTTAAGGGAGGTATCTCCGTTTTCATCCTTATCCATAAAATAATAATCATAGATTACTTGCCCTATTTTGCATACCTTGATACCTTTTACCTCTTCATTCTCTAAGTATGGAACATTTATATTTAATAGTAGGTGCGACTTAAGGTGATTTTCTTTTGACTTTTCTAGTATTGTTCTTGCATACTTTGCTGCCCTTTTGAAATCACTGGTTCCATTCTTATATTCTGCAGATACTGCAATGGAAGGCTTGCCAAAAATATTGGCCTCTATAGCAGCAGATACTGTTCCTGAGTAGAGTATATCCATGCCTGCATTGTAGCCTAGGTTTATACCAGAGAAAACCATATCTATCTCACCTTTTACAATTTGGTCAAAGCCTGCCCTTACACAGTCTGCAGGGGTTCCTGATACACTATAGGCCTTTGACTTTAAGCCCTTTAGTTCAACCTCTTTTACTATCATTGGTTTAAACAATGTTATAGCATGGCTTTGAGCACTTTTCTCACTATCCGGTGCAACAATAATCACCTCATGGTCCTTCTCCAGTTCTTTTGCAAGTTCATATATACCTTGAGCCCTTACTCCATCATCATTGGTTAATAATATCCTCATCTTCTACCTCCATCTTTAAAAAGATTTGAACTTAATCTTCACATTCATAATTTCTCCATCCCTATTTATGCCTAGGTTTGCACTATCTCCAATCTTGTATTGATATAGGAGTTTTCTAAGTCCAACCATAGATACAAGTTCTTTTCCGTCAATACTTTGTATTATATCCATAGGCTTAAGGCCTGCCACTTCAGCTGGTGACTTAGGGACTACATTTATTATTACTACTCCCTTATTGGCCTTTAATTTTACACCTTCATGTCTCTCATAAACATCTACATCTATTCCTTCAAAGCCTATATAGGCATTTGTAAAACCACCCTCTTGGATTACCTGCTCAACTATGGGCTTAACTAGGTTTATAGGTATGGAGAATCCTAGTCCTTCCCCTGTTTTTATTTTGGCAGTATTTATTCCTATTACCTCCCCCTTATTATTCAGTAGGGGCCCTCCAGAGTTTCCTGGGTTTATGGAGGCATCTGTTTGAATTAAATCATCTATTATATTAAATTCATCAACCCTAATAGATCTATGAAGCCCACTTATAACTCCACTGGTTACTGATCTCTGAAAATCTAGACCTAGGGGGTTTCCTATAGCAACTGCCAGTTCCCCTACCTCCAGGATATCTGAGTCTCCGAGGCTTGCCACTTGAGCACCCTTAACATCTGCCTTAATAATAGCCAAATCCAGAGCCTTATCATACCAGAGAAGTTTACCAGCTACTTGGTCCCCATTTTCAAATAATACATTTATGCTTTTAGCCTGGCCATCTCCTATAACATGTGAGTTGGTTAAGATGTATCCATCACTACTGACCACTACCCCAGAACCTACACCCTCCATAGGCCTTTCCCAGAGCCATTCCCTTTTCATTACCACAGTGGTTATACCCACCACTGATGAAATAGACTTCCTTGCTACTGCTGTAACATTATTTACTTCGTCCCTAGGGGTAATCTGGATTTGATTTATTTGATTTGTCTCATGGGAATAGTCATATATTTTGGGTGTAGGAATTATCTTCCCATATAAATAATTGGGAGCAATATATATAGATATGATTCCCCCCATAATTCCAGCTATAATAGCAACTATAATATATGAACCTATTCCCCTCCTAGGTGGCTTCCTATGATACTGATAATTATATTCGCTCAAACTAATCACTCCTAGACATTATATACTAAGGTGGTTTTGTCCCTATGACTTAAACCAAGTTTTATATCTCTTCCTATATCTATTCCCTTATTTGCCAAAATATCTCCAACAGTTTTCAAGGCCAGGTCTGGGATATTGTTATCTGCACTTAGATGTGCCAGCAATATTCTTTCCCCCTTGCCTTTTAATACCTTGCTTAGAATCCGTCCCGTGTCTTCATTTGACATATGGCCCCTTATGCTTAATATTCTTTGCTTAAGTGGCCAGGGATATGACCCACTTTTAAGCATCTGTATGTCATGGTTTGACTCTATAAAATATAGATCTGAATCCTTAATTCTTCCTGTTATTTCATCATTCATCCATCCTGTATCAGTTATGATAGATATCTTTTTATTTCCCTTTCTTACAATAAAGCCTACAGGTTCTATAGCATCGTGAAAGATTCGTATAGGAAGTATATCCAGGTCTCCCATACTTAAGTAGCTTCCAGTATCAAAGGTTTTTATATTTTCTAGTCCTATTTTCCCTATTTGGTCTTCCATACCACCCCAGGTATTTTCATTAGCATAGATGGGGATGTTGTATCTTCTTGATAGGACTCCTACCCCCTTTATATGGTCTATATGCTCATGGGTCACCAAGATTCCATCCAAAGACTTGGGACATACATCTATAGAACTTAATAATTCCTCTATTCTTTTTCCAGAAAAACCTGCATCTATTAATAATCTTATCTTGTCTGTCCCTAGATACTGGCAATTTCCAGAACTGCCACTAGATAGAGAGCAAAATTCAAAAGTCATAATCATCCTCCAGTTATTTAATGTGAAATATAAGGGAAAAAAAGTGACACTAAATATAATATTCATCTTCATCCCATTTAAGCGGATTTGTTTCTATATATTCACATATCTTTTCATATTCCTTTTCATTTCTTATTATTCTATCATAATAATTTCGTTGTCAAATTTTCCTATTAAAAGGTGGGTAAATCTTGTTTTTTACACCCTTTATGTATTCATTAGTTGTCATAGTTTTAAACCATTGAATCATTTGTGGTAGGGGCGGACCTATGTGTCCGTCCATATTATGTAATTTTATGTTTTCTTGTGGGCAGACACACAGGTCTGCCCCTACGTTTATTATGCAATGAATGTGGTTAGGCATTATAATATACCTGTCAATTAGTATATTGGAAAACTTGTTTTCAATTTCATGTATCCACCTTTCTACCATTTCCCCCCTATTATTTAATATTATTCTACCATTACTTATTTCACCAAACAGTTTTTTCTATCTTGAGCATATATGGTTACATAATAATAACCTACTTGTGTGTAATCATAATTTTCTAATCTAATATATTTTCTTTCTGATAATTTATTCATGTAACCACCACCCTTCTTTATTCCCCTATTGTTCAACCATCGTTCCGCAATCGTTCCCCCATTGTTCCCCCATTGTTCCCCCATTGTTCCCCTATCGTTCTCTTCTACCTAAACTTAAATATCAAATATAAAATCAACATATGGGCTGGGTAGAATATATACATTGAATACTTAAATATGGGGCTATTGCTTCCCTTTTTCCCATTATAGAGCCATATAGGTATTAGGGCCAGCACTGCAAATCCTTGGGTTTGAAAATCCCAAACCATTCCAAACAAGTCCACATCTATATACATACCTTGAAGAATTACTAAATTTATTATAACCATGCCAAGTAATTGAAAAGCCCAGGCAAACTTAAAATCCCTATAAAGGTAAAATAAAACCACAGTCCATACCCCCATAGCTCCATAATCTGTAAAGGTAAATGTAGCAAGAAGTGGATATAGAACAATAGCACCTGCTGCAAGTATGGAGTTTTTGGTACTAGGATTCCTTCTGGATTTCTCAATTTCATTTATGGTTAGTAAACCTAAGAACAAGGTAAACATAACATTTTGATGGAAGGGATATATAAGTGAACTATTTATCATCAAATTAAAAGGGATCTCAGAAAGAAGCCCAAATATAAAGAGTCTCTTTAGGTAGGCCTTATAATTTGAAGTATGAATAAAACCCTCTGAAATCTGAAAGGCAAAAATAGGAAAGGCCAACCTTCCCACATAGGTCATCCACTGGTTTCCAGGTATAATAGTTGCCCACATATGGTCAAGTAGCATGAAAAAAATAGCTAACAATTTTAATAGATCTGCATTTATAAACTTATAATTACTATAGCTATTTTGGTCTTTCATTCTTCCTAGTCCCTTCTCCTATATGTATAAATCTATATTGCCTATTATATCAAACTATTAGGTATTTTCATATTTAACTATTATTGAAAAAATGTATTTTATATCTTGCTATTTTTATATAATAGTAATATAATAAAATCACTTAGGGGAGTAGCTTATAAATAAGAGTCGTCAATACGGCACATGCCCGGCTCTTACCTATTTAATTAGGAAGCAAGACCTATGTTTAAGTTTATTAAACATGGGTCTTTTTTTGTTTATAAATATTTTCAAATAAGATATACTAGATATTATAAGGAGGAGAAAATACATGGAATGGTATAAGTTTACCCTAGAAGAAATAAAATCTAAGCTATCCACCAGTTTTGATTCTGGACTTGATGACTTAGAAGTCAATGAAAGAATTCAAAAATATGGGCACAATCAACTTCAGGAGGAAAAAGGAAAGGGTTTTTTGGATAAGTTGAAGGACCAGCTTTCTGATTTCCTTGTCCTAATACTAATTGCAGCTGCTATTGTTTCTATTTTTGTTGGAGAAAAAACAGACTCTATTGTAATACTTGCTATAGTTATAGTAAATGCATTTTTGGGTATCTACCAGGAGGGTAAGGCAGAAAAATCCTTGGCCGCCCTAAAACAGATGGCCTCACCCACTGCAAAGGTTATAAGAAATAATCATTTAGAAATTATTCCTGCAAGCAATCTGGTTCCCGGTGACATTGTTCTTTTAGAAGCCGGAGACATAGTTCCAGCTGATCTAAGGCTTATTGAATCTATGAATTTAAAAATAGAGGAAGCTTCATTGACAGGAGAGTCTGTGCCTGTAGAAAAACACTGGGATAGTGACCTTAAGGAAGATATCTCTCTAGGAGATAGACTAAACATGGCCTATACAAGTACCATAGTAACCTATGGTCGTGGAAAGGGCCTAGTGGTTGAAACCGGCCATAATACAGAGATAGGGAAAATTGCAACTGCTATCCAATCCTATGACACTGAAGAAACTCCGCTACAAAGGCAACTGAACCAATTGGGCAAGTATCTGGGCCTTATAACTATTGGTATCTGTATTATAGTTTTTATAGTTGGATTAATCCAGGATAGGGGTTTTCTGGATATGCTTATGGTTGCTATTAGCTTGGCTGTTGCAGCAATTCCAGAAGGTCTTCCTGCTATTGTTACCATAGTGCTAGCCCTAGGCATGAATCGGATGGTAAAACGCCATGCAATTGTGAAGAAACTTCTGGCGGTTGAAACTCTAGGTTCTACAACTGTTATTTGCTCCGATAAAACAGGCACCCTTACACAAAATGAAATGACTGTTGTGAGAGTGTTTACCAATAATCAAGTTTTTAATGTTCAGGGGACTGGCTATGAACCTAAAGGAGACTTTTACTTAGAGGGAAATAAAGAGCCCTTGGATGGTAAAAAAGATTTAAATAGATTGTTGTCCATAGGCCTATTAGCAAATGATGCTATCCTGGAAAGAAGTGAAGATGGATATGCTATTATTGGCGATCCTACAGAAGGGGCACTTGTTACTCTAGCTGCTAAGGCCAATATGCTTAAGGATAAGTACATGAAACTCTACCCCAGGGTGGAAGAAATCCCTTTTGATTCTTCTAGAAAAATGATGACCAGCTTCCATGAAAATTTTATCCCAGGAAAGATAGTATCCTTTACCAAGGGTGCTCCGGATATTGTTATAGATAAGTGTGATTATATATATTTGGAAGGGAGGGTCCTTCCATTTGATGAAAAACTAAAAGAAAAGGTACTTGAAACAAATTCAAGATTCTCAAAGGATGCCTTAAGGGTTTTATCCCTAGCCTACAGAGAATACGACGGTTTAGAGGATGATATAAGCCCAGATAAGATAGAGTCAAGAATGGTCTTTGTTGGCCTTGTAGGTATGATTGACCCACCTAGGTCTGAAGCCAAGGATGCAATTAAACTATGTAAAAAGGCAGGTATAAGGACAGTAATGATTACAGGCGACTATAAGGATACTGCCTTTGCTATTGCCAAAGATTTAGGTATAGTTGAAAACGAAGATGAAACAATTATGGGTGCTGAAATAGATAGGCTCAATGATAGGGAATTGGGTACCCTAGTTGAAAAGGTCAAGGTTTATGCTAGGGTGTCACCAGAACACAAGGTAAGGATTATTTCTGCCCTTAAGGCAAATGGCCATATAGTTGCTATGACAGGGGATGGTGTAAATGATGCTATGGCCCTTAAGAAGGCTGATATAGGTGTGGCCATGGGGATTACGGGTACAGATGTTGCCAAAAACACTTCTGACCTAATCCTTACAGATGACAACTTTGCCAGTATAGTTGCAGCTGTTGAAGAGGGTAGGGTAATCTATGATAATATTAGAAAGTTTGTCTACTTTTTATTATCTTGTAATATAGGGGAAATCATATTGGTCTTTGTTAGTATTTTGCTAGGATTACCGGTACCCTTGGTGCCTATTCAGCTTCTATGGTTAAATCTTGTTACAGACAGCTTCCCTGCCCTAGCCTTAGGTGTGGAAGAAGGGGATCCGGATATAATGGAAAATCCCCCTAGAAATCCTAAGGAGGCTTTGTTTAACAGGGATATGGTTATAAGAACCATAATACAAAGTATTGCAATAGGCATCTCTACCATATCAGCTTATTTAGTATCTTTAAATCTATATCCAGAAAATCTAGATATGGCAAGGTCTATAACCTTTACCACATTAATCATGGCAGAACTTCTTAGGGCATATTCTACCAGATCTCAAAAGCACAGTCTTTTTGAAATAGGCCTTTTTACAAACAGGACCCTGGTTTATGGTACTGGATTTTCATTTTTCTTAACCCTTCTTGTCCTATATATACCAGCCCTTCAGCCTATATTTGACACCATGCCCTTAGATTTAAGTCAATGGAGAATTGTTCTTACATTTTCCTTTATACCTTTGATTGTTGGTGAGTTATATAAATTTATACCTAGTAAAAAATCTGCCTAGAAAATCCATATTCTAATAATCTTTTAGGCCACTAAGAATAAAATAACTAGACAAAGTAAAAGAGATTGAGGATGTCCTCAATCTCTTCTTATCTTACAAAGTTACTTGGGTTTAAATTTGATCCATATCTTAGAACTTCAAAGTGTAGATGTGATCCTGTAGAATTTCCCGTACTTCCTACATTGGCTATATGTTGGCCCTTATAAACCTTAGCCCCTGCCTTTACATGAAGGGCGCTACAATGGGCATATTTGGTTGTGTAACCATTGCCATGATTAATTTCAATCATATATCCATAGGAGTTTTTCCATCCTGAAAATACAACTGTACCTCCATCTGCAGCTTTTATAGCAGTCCCATGGGATGCAGCTATATCTATCCCCTTGTGCATTCTTCCCCATCTTCTTCCAAAGGCTGAACTTATTCTCCCCCTGGTAGGCATTAGGAAGATTCCAGTTGCAACAGTTTTTGGTACCTCTTTAGTTCCTTTTACAACCACTTGTGTTACAGGTTCCTTTACAACTTCTTCTTTTATTACTTGCTTATCTACAAGTATGCCATTGTGTTTTATTTCTTTTGCTAGTATTTTAGTTTCTCCTCTTTTACCGGATACCTTTATCTTGCTTTGGTTTTTATACATACTGGAGCTTGTTTCAACTTCAACATCAAAGCTTATAGCTTCAGTGTATTCAACTTCTTCGATAGTCTCTACAGTAATTTTTGATACTGGCATTACTAACTTTATTTCATCACCCGGCATCAGCCTTCGTGGTTCCTTGTCTGGATTGGCCTTTTCTAGTTCCTCCATGGTTGTGTTATAAAATAGAGCCAGTGTCCAAAAATTCTCCCCAACTTCTATAATATGGGTTTTGATTTCTTCTCCCCCATCTTTAATATATTCAACCAAGTCTTCTATCTCATCTAATTCATTTATATTCACTTCTTTTTTTATGTACTCTATATTTTCTACAATTTTATAATCTTCGATTCTTGAATTTTCAGGAATATTTTCAAGATGATAGTCTTGTATCCTTTTAACTACCTCTTTTGCATCATTCTCACATTTCAATACACCAATTTCTTCGCCATCTATATTTAGGGCATATGCAGCAACCACAAAATCAATGGTGTTTTTTATCTCTTTTTTCAGTTCATCATATGTGGATATTTCTTTATCTTTTAAATGAGTTGGCTCTAGTTCAATCCCCTCATTGATAAGGATTTCCATATCATGTATTTTAGATAATTCATTTTCTAATTCATCTATTATTTCTACTAGTGTGTTCTCATCTCTTGCAGAACCAACCTTTACTTCATTTATGTATATATCAAAAGCCCTTGTCCTAATTTCATTTACCTTGAAAGCGGTAAATCCCATTGCAAACATGGAAAAAACCATTAAACCTATTAAAGCCTTTCGTGTGGCATCCTTACTTAGCTGAAAATCTTTCAAGAGCTTAAAATTCTCTTTTTTGAATTTTTGGGCAATAAATTCTTTTGTCTTATCCTTTATCTCTATGTATTTATCCAAAACCTTTTTCCAAATTGCGC
>CAZFIO010000075.1:0-10197 GCA_964519585.1 uncultured Tissierellaceae bacterium | reverse complement strand
AAATTAGGGACAGTTTGGGACCACTTTTTCACTGGTCCCGGTGCGTCCCCTTGTGTTATACCCTTGTGTTATACCCTTGTGTTGTTTTCTACGCCTGGTTATTTATATAGATAATCTGGGTATATTATACTTGAAGTATTAATTAATTTTGAAGGGAGTTATTATCATGGGTAGGAATAAATTCTTGGTACCCATTATAACCGGTTTAATCATCACTCTAAGTTTGTTTTTAACCATAATTGTAAAGGGAGGAAGAGAATTTGAGTGGGGGCTACTTTTGGCCTATCTTGGCATTGGAACTTTTGGTTTTGCCTATAGCCTAATTCTAAGATTATTTAAGATGTTTCTTGCTTCAAACCTCTTCTTGATCTTAAGTTTACTTTCAGGCCTGTATTTTTATATAAGTATGCCTAAGGGGCCTGAAGCATTGAGTCAGTTGGGAGTATTTTTAGGATGGATAATCCTAATGGTCGTATCCCTAGTCCTGCCTCTTGTTTTGGAATTGATTTTACGGTTCAGAAAAAGGAATTTAAAAGAATAAAAGAATAGAGTCATAATTTGGCTCTATTCTTTTATTTACTATGGAAGAATATGGTAAAATATATTAAAATATATTAAAATATATTTATATTTTATAAATTTATAATTAGATAGGTAGGATATTATTAGATTTATAGGCCCTTATTTGGAGGTGGAGAGGTGGAAACCTATAGAAGCCCTACTGTTAAACCAAGGTTAGGAATAAAAAGGTATAGAACCACAATAGTAATTATCCTTACTATTGTTTTTGCAATGGTCCTTAGACAAATTTCCCTTATTGAGACCTCACCAATCCTAAGTAGAAGTGCCGGCCTATTAAGAACCATAGTATACCTTGCTTTATTTTCTTCTTGGGGTATTTCAATTCGTAGAAGGATAATGCAGGTTCAGGTCCACAACTATCTCTTGCATATTTCTTATGTCTTGGTATTCTGGCTTTGTCTTAGGACAATAAAATACTATTTTGTTATAGACCATATAGATCTTACAAGATATCTCTGGTACTTATACTATATCCCCATGCTGCTTATAGGCTTAATTAGCTTGTTTATAGCTCTATCCATGGGAAAAGCAGAAGGATATAGGCTTCCTAAATGTACAAATCTACTATATATACCCACCCTGATTCTGATGATCCTAGTTATTACAAATGACTACCACCAACTAGTCTTTATATTTTCGGGTGATATTTGGGATGAACATAACTACAGGTATGGTATAGTTTTTTGGCTTGTATTTCTTTGGCTAATAATCTGTTTTGTCGCCCTTATAGTTATTATATTTATTAATAGCAGGGTGCCAAAAAGACGAAAAGTTATCTGGATGCCTTTTATACCTGTTTTTGTAGATATAATTTATACTATTCTTTTTATAAATAAAAACTCTCTAATACATACCATTGCTGGGGATATGACTATATTCCATGGTATTTCCCTGATTGCTATATTTGAACTATGTATCTATCATGGACTTATTCAGTCCAATAAGGATTATGATAAGTTTTTTTATGAATCAGGTATTTCAGGAATAATTGTAGATAATGACTTTAATATATTTTATAAATCTAAGTCGGCCAAGGACATAGCTATTGAAACCTTAAAAGCTGCTAAGAGTAAGTTTGTAGATATAGATGGGAATACTCGTCTATCAAGCATTTCTATTGTGGGAGGGTATGCTTTTTGGTTGGAAGACGTTTCAGAAATGACAAGACTTGTTTCTAATCTAAAAGAAGTTGGTGAGAGTCTTTCAGAAAATAATGAATTATTACAGGCAGAGTTAGAACTGAAAGAAAGACAGATTGCTATAGAAGAAAAGGAAAAACTCTATAATAAGATTATGATGGATGTTGGCAGGCAACTTGATAAACTAGACAAGCTCCTTTTAAAAAGTGAAGACAAGATTAGTGCAAGGAATAAATTAAAGGTCTTATGTATTTTAGGAGCTTATATAAAGAGAAGATCAAATTTAATAATTCTAAGTGAAGATAGCCAGATGCTTTTAGCAAAAGAATTAGAGTATTGTTTTAGGGAATCATCTGAGGCTATTTCAGAATGTGGCATCCAATGTTTATTTAAAAGAAGGTGTGAAGGCTCAGTAGCTACAAGACATGGCCTACTTATATATGACTTGTTTCAAGAAGCTATAAATATAGTGAATTTAGACATAGATGCAATTATTATAAACCTTAAAATTAATCAGGGAGATATAGATCTAAAACTAGAGATAAGTACAAGTAGAGAAGATGTATCTACGAAGGGGCTAAAAGGTTTAGAGGATTTGCAAGAACTAGGTGGATGTATTAGTGAAGAGTATGAAGATGGAAGGCTACATGTAATAATCAAAATCCCAAAAAGGGGTGGGCTCCTATGACGACTTTTGTAGACTTAGGAGTTTATCAAAGCATGGTAATTCTTATTTTATTATTAATACTTGTACTATTAAATGGACATATAATGGCTTATGGAACCTTAAGGGCTGGTAAGATACGCTTTGGTGCATTCTCCTTGATTAATATTTCCTTATATTATGGGCTCTTAGTCTTACTAACCTCCTATATTTATGAAAAATACTTAGGGAGTGAACATTCTTTTTGGACTGAGTATTTCGCAAGGATGAATATAAATTTTATAGTAGCTTTTATCATAGGTGAGATTTTATTTTCAATATTCTTATTAGCTAGGGCAAGGGTCTACAAAAAAAGGACTATAACTAAGGCTGCTATTAAAGAAAGTGCAGACAATCTTCCTATGGGTGTATGCTCAGCTTTGGAAGGTGGTCTTGTTGCCTTATCAAATTGGGAAATGAATAGGATTTGCCACTTGATAACTGGAAAAGATTTACAAAATGCAGATAGGTTTTGGGATACAATAATAAGTGGTAATTTTAAAAATGGGGCAAAAAGATGGGGAACAGATTCAAACCCAATAATTAGTTTCCCTGATGGAAGGACTTGGAGTTTCCAAAGGAGATCTCTAAAGATTGAAGGGGAGGAAGTTTCAGAAATAACTGCAATAGATACTAGTGAGCTTAATGAGCTTAGGTTAGAATTGGAGAGAAACAATAAAGCCTTGATTGAAATGGGAGTAAGGCTTAGAAAATATAGTAGTGATGTCTTAGAAACCAAGGCTAAGGAAGAAAAGTTAGCAATTAAAATGATGATCCACGATGATTTAGGCTATGTTATACTAGCTACTAGACATTTCTTCAGATGGAAGAGCTCGGATGAAGAAGGAAGGTTAGAAATTAAAGTACTGTTAAAGCTATGGAGGAAAAGTATCTTAATTTTAAGGGGGGGGGAGGGAGCAAAAAAGACTACGGTCCTAGACTCTCTTATTTCGGCTGGCCAGTCTATAGGAATAAAGGTTGTATTAAGTGGCCAGCTTACTAAGGATATTGAAGTGTCAAAGCTTATACTAGAATCTGCAGGAGAGTGTCTCACAAACTCTGTACGTCATGCATATGCTACAGAGATGTACTTAGATATAAAGGAAACAGGAGAGAATTATATTGTAAATATTTCAAATAATGGGGTTATACCTAAGACTGAACTTGTAGAAGGTGGAGGTTTATCAAGCATAAGAAATAAAATTGAGAGTAGAAATGGTGTAATGGAACTTAGCCATAAACCTGTATTTAATCTTAGACTTACTATTCCAAGAAAAGGAGATGGTTGTTTTGAGAAAAGTTCTAATTGTTGAAAATGATCCCCTAGCAATAAAACTATTTACAATGTTTATAGAAAGTCATCCTAGATATACCTTGGTCCATACCTTAGAGAGTGCAATTTATGCTGAGGCATATTGTTCTGTAAATCACGTGGATTTAATTTTGATGGATATTTGTACAGGCTTAGGTTCTAGTGGCCTAGAAGTAGCAAGTAAAATCAAAAAAAACCTACCCAATATAAAGATTATTATTGTTACAAGTCAGCCAGAGTGTGATTTTATAGATAGGGCTAGGAGGGGTGGAATAGATAGTTTTTGGTATAAGACGACACAGGATCTGGAGTTGATGGAAATTATGGATAGAACTATGGCAGGTGAATCGATTTACCCTGATACAATACCAGAAATCTATATAGGATATGCCTTAAATACTGAGTTTACCTCTAGGGAATTGGATGTTTTAAGGGAGTTAACCAGTGGGGATACTAATGCTGAAATAGCAAAAAGGCTTGGACTATCAGCCATTACTATTAGAAATCATATACAGAACATGCTTGAAAAAACAGGGTTTACTAGTAGGACTAGTTTAGCCGTGGCGGCAGGCAAGTCAGGCATAGTGAATTTGGATTACTGATAAAGTAAAAACTGAAAGCTAGAGGCATAAAGTGAGAAGTATAAAGGAGTTTGGGTCATGATTTTAAAGTCAACAGCTAAAAACAGAGGGGGCCTCTATATTGTTATCCTGAGATGGCGATATAGGCCTCTTTTATTGAATAGCCTAATATGAATTGTATGGACAGAAAGGAATCCCAAATATATGGAGAATAGTAAAAAATTTATAAATATTTCTTCTTATATGGTACATTTGTACCATGTTTTTTTATTTTAACCTGATATAATTGGAAATAATCGGATATATATAGATGAATCGGAGATATATATAAATTTTTGGGAGGTGAAAATTCATTGAAAAACCCTAAAAATCTAACCATAATCCATTCCAATGATTTACATGGGGATTTTATGGTTAAGGAGGAAAACAATGAACTTCTTGGGGGCATATCCATGCTTTCTGGATATGTTTCTAAGGTAAGAAGAGAGGAAAAGAATGTTGTATATGTAATCGCAGGAGATATGTTTAGGGGCTCTGTTATAGATAGTGAGTATAAGGGGATTTCAACCATAGAAATTATGAATATGCTGTCTCCTGATGTAGTTACTATAGGGAACCATGAGGTGGATTATGGGCTAGCCCACCTACTATTTTTAGAGAAGTGTGCTAACTTTCCTATAATTAATGCAAATATGTATATTACCACCAACCATGCCAGATTATTTGAATCCCACAAAATATTAAAAATTGATGGGATGAATGTATTATTTATAGGTATTTTGACTGAGGACGTTATAGCCCAAACAAAACAAGATTCCTTAATAGGATCTATAGTTGATATAAAGGAAGCTGCAAAGGAAGTAGGTAAGATATGTAATGCCTACAAGTCTGTAGATATAGACTTTACTGTGCTCTTAACCCATATAGGTATAGAGGCTGATAAGGAACTGGCAGGCCAGCTTGACCCCAGGTGGGGGGTAGACTTGATTATTGGTGGCCATAGTCATACCCTATTAGAAAAGCCTGTTGAGGTAGCTGGCATACCTATAGCCCAGGCAGCATTTGGAACCACCCAAATTGGAAGGTTTGATATTGTGGTTGATACTGACTTAAATACCATAGATACTTATGAGTGGCAGTTGATACCCATAACTCCAGAGCATTGTCCCAGAGATTTACAACTGGAGAAAATAGTTAGGCAATATAAGGAAGAGACAGAGAAAAAGTACAATAGGATAATAACTAGATTTGCAGACAGGTATACTCACCCAAGGAGGAATACGGAAACAGAGCTAGGAAAATTATTTGCAGATGCTGTAAAGGATGTCTTGGCTGTTGATATTGTATTTTTAGGTTCAGGCTGTATTAGGGGTGAGGAATTGGGGCCTATAGTTCAGTATCAAGACTTAATTGAGGTACTTCCCTATAATGACGAAATTTACAGGCTCTATGTTACAGGTGAACAACTAAGAAGAATGGTAAGACATATATTAAGGGAAGAATCTCTTCACGGGCATACTGAATTCTATCAATTTTCTAGAGGTTTCCGCATAGAGTATGATAGGGAAAACAAGGAACTTATAAGCTTATCTTTAAATGGTTTAGAACTTAGGGATGATGATCAATATAAATTAGCCCTACAAAAGTTTCATCTTAATAGTATTAAGGATTTTTTAAATGTGTCGCTAGATGAGGTTTCATCCTTTAAGAGGCCAAAATTACTAACAACCAATGAAACAGATTTAATTGAAGAATATTTAGGTCATCATGAAATGATCAGGGCATCAGAAGAAAGAAGACTTATTATTAAATAAAATATAAGGGGGTTGTATTATGGGACTTATTAAAGCAGGTATAGGTGCAGCAGGTGGAGTTTTAGCAGATCAGTGGAAAGAGTATTTTTATTGTGAATCTTTACCAGAAAATGTTCTAGTAATAAAGGGAGAGAAGAGGGTTGGTGGAAGGTCATCAAACACCAAGGGCAGTGACAATATTATTTCAAATGGCTCTCTTATAGCAGTAGCTGACGGTCAAGCAATGATTATAGTTGAACAAGGAAAAATTGTTGAAGTATGTGCTGAACCAGGGGAATTTACCTATGATACTTCTACAGAGCCAAGTATATTTACTGGAAATCTAGGTGAAGGAATTAAGAACACTTTTAAAAACATAGGTAAGAGATTTACATTTGGTGGTGAACCACCTAAAGATCAAAGGGTATATTATTTTAACAAAAAGGAATTGATTGGTAACAAGTATGGTACACCAAGTCCAGTACCTTTTAGGGTAGTTGACAAGAATGTTGGCTTAGATATAGATATAGCTATCCGATGTTTTGGTGAGTATAGCTATCGTATAGTTGACCCTATACTTTTCTATACTAATGTAAGTGGAAATGTAGAATCGGCTTATAATAGGGAAACTATAGATGGACAATTAAAGAGTGAATTGTTGACTGCCCTACAACCAGCCTTTGCAAAAATATCTGACATGGGCATAAGGTATTCATCACTTCCCGGCCATACTACAGAGTTGGCAGATGCCTTAAATGAAATCTTATCAGCAAAATGGAGAGGCTTACGTGGACTAGAAATAGTAAGCTTTGGTGTTTCTAGTGTAAAGGCCAGCGAAGAAGACGAAAAGATGATAAAAGAACGTCAAATAAATGCAGCCTTCAGAGATCCTAGCATGGCAGCAGCTCACATGGTTGGATCACAAGCCCAGGCTATGCAATCTGCAGCTTCCAATCAAGGAGCTGGGCCTGCTATGGCTTTTATGGGTATGAATATGGCCCAAAATATGGGTGGCATGAACAGCCAAAATTTATATGCTATGGGGCAGCAACAGCAGCAGCAACAGCAGCAACAACAGGCACCACCACAACAGGCTCCAGCTGGGCATACACATGCACCAGTAGGCTGGGCATGTTCTTCTTGTGGGCACGCTGGTAATACAGGTAAATTTTGTGCAGAATGTGGTAAGACACAACCAATAGATCCGGCTGGTTGGACCTGTTCTTGTGGGGCAGTAAATAAGGGCAAATTCTGTGCAGAGTGTGGTAAGTCGAAGCCAGCAGGGGTACCCCAATATAAGTGTGATAAATGTGGTTGGGAACCTAAAGATATGTCAAATCCACCTAAATTCTGTCCAGAATGTGGAGATGTATTTGATGACGGGGATTTAGTATAAATTATGGTCTTTATGAATAAAAGGGGAGGTTGTGTTTATGAAGTTTTTTGAAAAGAAAAATTGTGATATTTGTGGTAAAAAAATCGGTTTAATGGGAAATAGAAAGCTTGATGATGGTAACCTATGTAAGGATTGCACTAAGGATCTTTCTCCATTTTTTAGTGACCGCAGAAGGAGCACTGTTCAAGACATAAAAAACCAACTAGCCTATAGGGAAGAGAACAAACAAGAGGTTGCAAGGTTTAATGCAACAAGAACTTTGGGTAGGGGTACCAAGGTTATTCTTGATGAAGATGCACAAAAGTTTATCGTATCATCCTCTAAAAGTTGGAAGAATGAAAATCCTGATGTAATGAATTTTTCCCAAGTTACAGGATGTAATTTACAGATTGATGAAGACCAAGAAGAAATCAAATATAAGGACAAAGAAGAAAGAGATGTTAGCTACAATCCAAGAAGGTTTAAGTTCAAGTATAATTTCTGGCTTACTATCAATGTAAACCATGATTACTTTGATGAAATTAAATTTAAAATCAACAATTCCACTATAGAGATAGAACCACTACAAACTGGTAGGATGCAAATATTCATGCCAACAGGGGGGGCTGATACAGGTAGAACAAATGCAGAATACAGGCAATGTGAAGAAATTGCTGAAGAAATCAGAGAAGCTTTGCTGGAAGTTAGGGCAAATGTCCGTGAAGATATTGCAGCAGCAAATGCGCCAAAGGTTGCACAAACCTGCCCACTTTGTGGAGCAACTACTACAGCAGATGCCCATGGCAGATGTGAGTTCTGTGGAGGATCTCTAATGCAATAAAAAAATATCATAAAATCAAAAGGATATCAGTAAAGAGGATTTCTGATGTCCCCTTATTCATAAAACATTAAGGGGGGTAAGATTTATGTCATTTTTAAATATTGGAGGAAATAAAAGATGGGAGGTAACCTTCTCCAAGATACCTATATCACTTGCAGATTTACAGACCTTACCAGAGGCTAGTTTAAAAGAGCCATATTATGCAGCAGCCCTTTTAATTCCTGCCTTAAGGCTATGGCCAGAAAACAAGGATGAGGCAATCAATATGATAAACTACTTAAGAGGCCCAGGACCTATGTCACCCTATGATATACAGTTTATAAGCGAAAGACTCAGGGGATATGAGTATATAGCAAATTCTTTTTTCAATGGAGCAAGTCCAGAGAATGGATATGAACCAAAACCACCCTATATAGTTGTAGTATCCTCTGTTCCAAATAGTTTTGCTGAGGATGGATATGGGATACTATATCTACAATCAGGAGGGGCAGATAGCCCAAGACCTGTAAAGTTAAGAAAGAAGCCTTCAACAGGAGAATGGTTTTTAACAGACCAAATGCTTCTATCTCAAATCAGAATACCTGTCTCAGCTGATCCATGGGCCTAAAGAATCTTGAGGAGGTGAAGAGTTGGCGACTCAAATTACAAACTATCAATGCCCTTCATGTACAGGGCCTCTCCACTTCCATGGAGAGTCTGGGAAACTAGAATGTGAATATTGTGGAACAAACTATGAAGTAGAAGTGATTGAACAGATTTATAGGGATAAAGACGAAGCTGCAGCTGCAGTTGGTACAGAACCCCAATGGGATATGACCATGGTGGGTGGAGATTGGTCAGAGGAAGAAGCTGCAAAACTAAGGGCATATTCCTGCCCTTCCTGCGGTGCAGAATTAATTATGGATGATACAACTGCTGCCACATCTTGTCCTTATTGCAACAATCCTACAATTGTACCTGGTCAATTTAAAGATGATTTAAAACCAGACTATGTAATACCCTTTAAACTAGACAAGAATGCAGCTATCAAAGCCTTAAAGGACTATTACAAGGGGAAAAAACTTTTGCCCAAGTCCTTTACATCTGGTAACCATATAGAGGAGATCAAGGGGGTATATGTACCTTTTTGGCTTTTCGATGGTAAGGCAGATGCTAGTATGAGATTTATGGGTACTAGGTCCTACATGCGTAGGTCGGGAGACTATGAAATAACTACAACAGAATTTTACAGGGTAGTAAGGGAAGGAAACATTTCCTTTGAAAAGATTCCGGTTGATGGGTCTAGTAAAATGCCTGATACCCATATGGATGCTATAGAACCTTATAATTATGGAGAATTAAAAGCCTTTTCTACTGCTTATCTACCAGGCTATATGGCAGATAAGTATGATATGGATATAGAAGTCTGTATAGAAAGAGCAAATTTAAGGATCGAAAATAGTACAGAAAGTGCACTTTCTGCTACTACTACGGGCTATCTCAGTTTAACAAGGGAATATTCAAATATAGATTTAACTCAGGGAGAAGTAAAGTATGCTCTTATGCCAGTATGGATGTTGGCTACTAAATGGAAGGACCAAGAATTTCTTTTTGCCATGAATGGGCAAACTGGAAAACTTATAGGTGACCTACCAGTTGATAAGGGCCTATATTGGTCTTGGTTTGCTAAGATATCTCTGCCACTAATAGCCATATTAGGATATGTCATGTTTTTAGGAGGTAGATTCTAATGAAAATCACAAAAAAGCTTCTCTTAATACTAATTATCCTTTTAATATTTCCATCTATAGTAGGGGCTGAGAGTCAGTTGGAGTTAATTACTGATGAAGCTTACCTGGTTACAGATAGTGAATATTGGCGATTAAACGATA
>CAZFIO010000074.1:0-10304 GCA_964519585.1 uncultured Tissierellaceae bacterium | reverse complement strand
AGGCTGTATTGAGTCTATAGGTGTTCATGAAGATTTGTTGAAGATATCTCCTATATATAGAGAAATATATGAATCACAGGAGAGAGGGGTGATTGGAGAATGAAAGGGAACGGTAAGGCAAAACAACTTCGCCCTGAAAACATGAGGCTTACCTTAAGAAGGTTATTCTCTTATTTTAAGTATAATAAACTCCTATTCTTTGGTGGTATATTCTTTATAGTAATTGGCACTATTAGCACAGTTGCAGCCAACAGTATGTTGAGCCCAGTCATAGACTCTATAGTTACAGACAACAATATGAACTCCTTTGTAAAAAGTTTAATTCTTATGATAGTTATTGTTGGGTTTATTGCTATAGGAGAGTACTTCGGTAATCTCTTTATGGCAAAACTTGCCCAGCTTACTATATTTAAAATAAGGGAAGAAATGTTTTCTCATATGGAGAAACTCCCAATTTCATTTTTTGATGAAAGATCCCATGGAGAGCTAATGTCCACCTTTACAAACGATGTGGATATGTTAAACCAATCCTTAGAGCAAAGTGTAGGCCAGGTATTAATCTCCCTAGTAACTGTAGTAGGTACATTCGGGATGATGGTTTATATTAGCCTTCATTTGACAGTCTTAGTTGTGTTTATGCTAGTCCTTATGCTTTCAATTACTAGGATTATTGGGAAAAAGTCCTCAAGAAACTTCCGAGCCCAGCAAGCCCAGCTAGCAGATATGAATGGATATATTGAGGAAATAATGTCAGGGCAAAAAGTAGTAAAAGTCTTTAATTACGAAGACAGGGCTATAGATACTTTTAAGAATAAGAATGAAAAATTAAGAATATCTAGCACTAGAGCCTCCACCTATGGGGTAATGCTCATGCCCATAATGGGGAGCTTGTCATTTGTAGTCTATAGCTTGTCATCAATATTTGGCGGTTACTTGGTTATTTTAAAAATAATCACCATTGGAAATATAGCAGCATTTTTGCAGTTAAGCAGAAGTTTCTTTAGGCCCATAACCCAGGTTTCTAACCAACTGAACACCCTGCTTGCAGCCATAGCAGGTGCAGAAAGAATATTCAAAATTCTAGATGAAGATACAGAGGTAGACTATGGGGATGTTGAATTACTAGAAGACTGCACAGGTAGGAATAATTTATGTTGGAGGCTACCAAAAGAAGATGGAAGCTATGAAGATATACCCTTGAAGGGAAGTATAATTTTTAAGGATGTTGACTTTGCATATGTAGAAGGAAAGAAGGTCCTTAAAAATATAAATCTATATGCAAAACCAGGCCAAAAGATTGCCTTTGTAGGTTCAACTGGTGCAGGTAAAACCACTATAACCAACCTAATCAACAGGTTTTATGAAATAAGTGAGGGAGAAATCCTATTTGATGGTATAGACATAAAAAGAATTAAGAAACATGATTTAAGATCTACCATGAGTATAGTTTTACAGGATGTAAACCTATTTGAAGGTACAGTAGCGGACAATATCAGGTATGGTAGGCTAGATGCCACTGATGAAGAGGTAAAAGAGGCAGCAAAACTGGCCAATGCCCATTATTTTATTAAACATTTACCAGGGGGCTATGATACTTTGTTGTCAGCAAGTGCTGAAAACCTATCCCAGGGTGAGAGACAACTCTTATCAATTGCTAGGGCAGCTATTGCTAACCCAACAATCCTAATACTGGATGAGGCAACCTCCTCCGTAGATACAAGGACTGAAATGCTAATAGCTGAGGGTATGGATAAACTGATGGCAGGTAGAACCACCTTTGTTATAGCCCATAGATTATCTACGGTTAGAGATTCCAATGCAATAATGGTACTAGAAGATGGTGAAATAATAGAGCGTGGAGACCATGATGATTTAATGAGGCAAAAAGGAAGGTATTACGATTTGAATTTAGGAAATATAGAATTAGAATAAAACAATCCCTGTTTCTACGTAAGAAACAGGGGTTGTTTTAATTTATCTTGGTTAAAAACAAGCTTCCTTTTGCTTTGCCTTCACTTAAATCTAGGATGATATTTTCTTTCTTACCTTTGGCAACAATCAGATTTGCCCCATAGGAGTTTACTATTTTTGCAGCCTTTATTTTAGTAGCTATACCCCCAGTGCCAAAGGAGGACTTTTCACCAATGGAAATATTCTTTTCCAAGTCACTAGGATCAGTTATAACCTCTATTAGTTTAGCATTCTTATTGGAAACTGGGTTTTTATCATAAACTCCCTCTATATCACTTAATAGGATAAGCAAGTCTCCACCCCAAAGTGCAGTAGCCCTTCCAGCTAAAACATCATTATCACCAATCTTAATTTCTTCTACACAGACAGTATCATTTTCATTGATTATAGGTAAAACCCCTTCATCTAGCAGGGTAAAGAGCGTATTCCGAATATTAAGAGTCCTTGCCTCTGATTCGAAATCCTCCCTAGTTAAAAGTATCTGAGCTATATGAATACCATGGTTATTGAAAATCCTCCTATAGGAATCCATAAGTTCCACTTGCCCTATAGCACATAGGGCCTGTTTATAGTTGATATCCTCTTTCCTGGACCACTTACCTATGGTGGAAACTCCAGCTATTCTGGCCCCAGAGGAAACTACTACAACCCTTTTTCCACTATCCATAAGGGCCTTGACCTGAGCTGCAAAATTCTCTATAAATTCCTTATCAATTCTTCCATCTTCACTGGTTAGTGTAGAAGAACCTATTTTAATTACTATCTTCTTACTATTATCAAATACTTCCTTCATACTTATCATTTTATCCCCTCACTTGGCCTTGGCCCATTATTATATATTTATATGTGGTAAGTTGTTCTAAACCAACTGGGCCCCTGGCATGGGTTTTCTGAGTACTTATACCCATTTCTGCACCAAATCCAAACTCCCCACCATCAGTAAACCTTGTAGAAGCATTTACATATACAGTAGATGCATCTATCTCCCTATGGAACTTATTGGCACTAGATAGGCTTTCTGTAACTATAGACTCAGAATGTTGGGTCCCGTAATTATTTATATGATAAATCGCCTCATCTAGGTCTTCCACCACTTTGATAGCCAGTATGGCATCAAGATATTCTTCCTTGTAGTCTTCTTCACTGGCCTCCTTAACTGGGATAATCTCCTGAGTTTTGGAACAGCCTCTTAATTCCATAGTAGCCTTTAAGGCTTCATAGGCCATAGGTAAAAATTCCTTTGATATATTCTTATGAACCAGTAGGGTTTCTATAGTATTGCAAACACCCAGCCTTTGAGTCTTGGCATTTATAAGAATTGGCATTGCCTTGGTCAAATCTGCAGACTCATCTACAAAGAGGTGACAGTTTCCTTCACCAGTTTGCAGGGTAGGAACAGTAGAATTTTTAATAACAAAGTCAATTAAACCCTTGCCCCCTCTAGGGATTATCAGATCTATATAGTCATTTGCCCTTAACATATCCAATACCAAATTTCTATCCGTATCCTCAATAAATTGAATCATGTCAGTTGGAATGGGTGAATTTTCCAAGCCTACTTTAATTGCCTCAACTAAGGCTGTATTAGAATTAATAGCTGATGAAGAACCCCTTAAAATTACACAATTACCAGACTTTAAGGCCAGACTAAAGGCATCCACTGTAACATTTGGCCTAGATTCATAAATTATTCCGACGACTCCCATAGCTACAGACATTTTTGAAATGGTGAGTCCGTTTTCCATAGTCCATACCTTATTTGACTGCCAAATAGGGTCTGGAAGCTTGATGACAGTCTCAATTCCCTGGATTATTCCATCAACTCTTTCATTATCCAGGTAGAGCCTATCAAGCAGGGCATCTGATAAGCCATTTGCCTTACCTTGTTGAATATCCACTTCATTGGCTTGTAAAATCCTAGTCCTCTTATTTTCTATAGCTTCTATTACTTTTTCTAAGGCTAGATTTTTATCCTTTGTGGAAGCAGTTCTCATAAATTCTTCAGACTTCTTAAGTTTTTGTCCCTTTTCCATAATATAGGTCAAGAAAATCAACCCCCTTAAATTATTATTGATATTATATCATAAAATCTATACAAAGTACCAGAAAGTCTTAAATTATAGGTATTCTATGTTAAATAGAAATATTTTAAGACAAAATATGGACCTATTCAAATTTAATTATAAATTCCTATGGTATAATATTAGTTATGGTTTTACCTAGAAAAAATTATGGAGAGTGATATAGGATGGAAAAGCACAAACTTGCAATAATTGGCACAGGAGCCTTGGGTGGAATAATCGGTAAGGAAATAAAGACAGGTCTATCCAAAGACTATGAGCTTTTAGGTATACTTGGAAGAGATATAGAAAAGACCAGGGACCTGGCAGACAAAATTGACACCAGAGCTTATGAAAATCTAGAAGAGATATTCAAAGACAAACCAGACTTCCTTATAGAGGCGGCAAATACACAATTAATAAAAGATATAGGGATCAAGATCTTGGAAAATAAAATCAACCTGATAATCCTATCATCGGGAGCATTGGCCGATAAAGATTTCTATAAAGATATGGAAGAAACTGCTAAGAGGAATAAGACAAAGGTATATGTCCCTTCAGGAGCAGTAGGGGGATTTGATGTACTAAGGGCAGTGACAATGATGGAAGAGACAGAAAGTAAAATCACCACAGAAAAAAACCCTAAATCACTGAATGGGGCCCCTTATCTTGAAGGCAGGGCCTTGTCAGAGGAAGTTGAAGAAGATGTTTTTAAGGGGACTGCAGAAGAGGCCATAAAACACTTTCCTAAGAATGTAAACGTGGCAGTGGCTACTGCCCTAGCTACAAATGGAGTAGAAAATACCCAGGTAATAATCAAGAGCAAGCCAGCCATGGATACCAATAAACATAGGATAGATTTAAGTGGGTCCAGTATAAGGGTAAGTATAGAAATAGAGTCCAGGCCATCAGAAGCAAATCCAAAGTCAAGTAGCCTTGCAGCTTGGTCAGTAATAGGACTTTTGAAAAACCTAGTATCTCCTATTTGCTTCTAATTTCCACCCTATAATTATCTAAAACATATCCGATATGTAAAATAAGACATATAGAAAGATTAGGCTTATGGACAAGAAGAGGAAGAGGAGGGATAAGGTGGATATAAAGATACAGAGCTCTAGGGTGGAATATGGAACAAAAGGAGACCAGGTTAATGGGAAGAAGGCAGATATAAAAGACACCAAGGATCCAAAGGAAGCAGTAAATTCAAGTCATGATAAGGACGAGTATATACCTTCTCAAGTTGAAAAGGACTTGGTCTATGGAAAACCTTCAAACAAGCTATCTGCTGGTGAGATTGATAGGCTAATAGATGAAAGCAATAAGTCCTATGAGCAATTAAAACTTTTGGTGCAGAAATTACTTGGAAGACAAGCTTTGACATCTAATGACTTAAAGAACCAACAATTTGTAAAAATTGATGATGAAACCCGACTAGAGGCACAAGCTGCTATAGGTGAGGGAGGTCCCCTAAGTGCAGAAAATGTAAGTAATAATATTGTTGACTTTGCTATAGCCCTTTCAGGCGGAGATAAGGCTAAATTAGAAGGCTTAAAGGCTGCTATAGAAAAAGGATTTAAAGAAGCTGCTAGAATACTAGGTGGGACTCTGCCAGATATATCTAACAAGACCTATGACTTAGTTATGGACAAGTTAAACAAATGGGCAGAGGAAGAATAAGAAAGCTTATAAAAAAGAGGCAAGAAGTGTAAAACACTTTCTGCCTCTTTAAAATTCAACTTAAATACCATACCTTTTTCTAGCTACTTCAACTATTTTAAAAATCAATCCCTCATACTTTAAATCAGTAGCCTCTGCCATCCTGTATAAGGCACTCTTGTCTTTTTGTAGACCAGGCAAAGAATTAATTTCAAGTACATAAGGAATATTATCCTTTAGAATAATATCTACCCTAGAATAATCCCTTAAACACAGGGATTTATAAGCCTTAAGGGCAGTTGACTCCAAAATCTGCCTTTCATCTTCTGTTATTCTTGCAGGTATATGGTATTGGGTATAGGATTTATAATATGATTTAATCTCAAAACTATAAAACTTAAGTAAATCATCAGGTAAATTAGACAAATCTACCTCCTGTATAGGTAATATGCTTATATCCTTACCATTGCCCAGCATCCCAATTGAAAACTCTCTACCATCTATATACTGGCTTAACATTATAGGGGGATTATAAATCTCTAGTTCTTCCTTAACCTTTTTAACAAGATCTTCCCTGTTGAATACAAGACTATCCTGGTGTATTCCCCTGCTAGACCCTTCATCATTAGGTTTTACAATTAAGGGAAATTCAATATTTTCATTATCCAAGTCCTCTAAGCTTGAAACTGAGAAGAACTTGGGAGTTGGTATTTTAGAATACTTAAAAATTGTAGATGAAAATATTTTATTTATTGCCATGGAATGACCCAAGATTGAAGATCCTGTATATGGTATGTTGGCAAACTCTAGTAGGGCTGGTAACTGGGCTAGCTTACTATCACCCTCTAAGCCATTTGAAAGATTAAAAACTAAATCAACATCTTCCTGTCTTAAGTTGCCAATAATATTATCGTCTGCCACTAGGGATATACAATCATATTTTTTCGATAGTATATCCTTAATGGCCATGACTGTTTGAGTTTTTTGTAAATCCTCTAAATGTGCCTCTTCATCAGGAACCAAACTTTTTCTTGTTTGATCTGTAACTATAGCTATCTTCAATAAAACTCCTCCTTTATCTGTAAAGTGTCTTAAATTAAAAATCTTATTCCTTAGGAATTTAAAATAAAAAAAAGATTGTAGAACCAGCAAAAGGTCCAAACCGAATAAATCAAAAAGAATGAAAAAAAGAAAACAAAGAATAGTTTTTCACCTAAAGAATATATCATTTTTACTAATTATTCAACAAAAAAATGTCGAAAACATAAATAAATTTATATTTTCATCATAAATTATTGATAAGATGGAAAAAGTTTATTATTAATATAATTATAAAATAAAGAAAATATATTGTTTAAAATAAAACAATATGATATACTATCTCTGTTGTAGACAAACATATATATAAATGGAGGGTATTAAATGAAGAAGGTATTAGCAGTCATACTAGTATTAGTATTACTTATGTCTGTTGTTTCAGGTTGTTCAAAACCAGCAGACAATGATGGTGGAGAGGCAAATGGATCCGAAACACCGGTAGAAGGCGGAAAAATTGTAAAGGTAGGTCTTGGTCATATAGCATCAATTAATAAATCAAAAGGTGCTGAAGATGGTGAAGGAGCATTGGGTCAAGCTGATGTAACTGTGGCAGCAGTTGGATTCGATGCAGATGGCAAGGTAGTAAGTGTTACTATAGATACTGCTCAAACTAAAGTAGAGTTTGACGAAGAAGGTAAAATTACTACAGATATCAATGCAACTCCAAAATCAAAGAAAGAATTAGGCTTTGATTACAATATGAAGAAATTCTTCTCCGAAGCCAATGGAATTGGTAAAGAATGGTTTGAACAAATCGAAGCTTTAGAAGAGTGGATGGTAGGAAAAACTGTAGCTGAAATCACTGGAATTGGATTCAAGGAAAATGCAGCAGGTTATACAGATGCTCCAGACGTTGCAGAACTAGAATCATCAGTATCTATTTCAGTAACTGGTTACCTAGAAGTAGTAGCAGAAGCATGGGAAAATTCAGTAGAAGTTAAAAACGGAGAAACTGTAGGTCTAGGTCTTGTTACAAGTGTTAGTAAATCTAAGGAAGCAGAAGATGATGAAGATGCTCTAACACAAATGGACTCAACAATGACTGCAACAGCTTTTGATGCAGATGGAAAAGTTGTTGGAACCATAATTGATACTGTACAAATTGGTGTTACATTTGATGCAGATGGACAATTAACAGCTGACTTAGACAAGGCAATTAAAACCAAACATGAACTTAAAGAAGACTACGGTATGAAAGGTGTTTCTACAAAAACTGGTATAGGTAAAGAATGGTTTGAGCAAATGGAAGCTTTTCAAGAGTGGATGATAGGAAAAACAGTAGCAGAAATCACAGCTATGAAAACTAAAGAAAGAGACGCAAGCCACTTGCATGTACCAGATGTAGCAGAGCTAGAATCATCAGTTACTATAACTGTTGAAGGTTATTTAAACATAGTAGATAAGGCTGCAAAGGTAGCAAAATAAAAAACTCTCCCTAGTGGAGAGTTTTTCTTGTAGGAAAATAGAATTTTTGATATGATGTTTAAGGGTGATTAGATGAAGAAAATACTTGCAAAAATATTAATAATTATATTAATTTTATCAATATTGGCAGGATGCGAAAAGAAGCCTGTGTATAATAAATATGAAGATACATTTTTTGGTACCTTTGATACTGTAATAACCGTCATAGGTTATGCAAAGACCAAGGAGGAATTTTCTTCCTATATGGATACTATTAAAGATAGGTTTGAAGAACTACACAAACTATATGATAAGTATCATAATTATGAGGGGATTAATAATATAAAAACCATAAATGATAGGGCAGGCCTAGAGCCAGTAAGGGTGGAAAAGGAAATCCTAGAAATGATAATATTTTCAAAGGAATGGTATCATAAGGCTGGGGAGGAAACAAATATAGCCATGGGTCCAGTGGTAAATCTTTGGCAAAAATATATGGATGAAGGGATAGAAAATCCAGACAAGGCTCAATTACCTCCTATGGAAAGCTTGGAAGAACTAGCCCAATACACGGATATAGAAAAAGTTCTTGTGGATGAAGAAAACTCCACCATATATCTAGAAGATGAGAATATGGTTCTAGATGTTGGTGCTGTAGCCAAGGGCTATGCCACCGAGATAGTTGCAAGAGAAATAGAGGAGGCAGGTTTTGTATCAGCCCTAATCAGTGCAGGGGGCAATATTAGGGCTATAGGCAAGCCACTGGATAATATCCGTGAAAGATGGGGAGTAGGGATTAGAAATCCAGACCCAGAATTAATTAAAACTGATTCAAATCTTCTAGAAACAGTTTTTGTCAATGGAGCTTCAGTAGTAACCAGTGGTGATTATGAAAGATTTTACACAGTAGATGGGAAGAACTACCACCATATCATAGATCCAAAAACCCTTATGCCAGGGGACTACTATAGGGCTATAACCATAGTTACACCAGATTCAGGCCTGGCAGATTTTCTTTCAACATCAGTATTCTTACTACCACTGGAGGAAAGCAAGGCCTTGGTAGAGTCCTTGGATGATGTGGAAGCTTTCTGGGTAATGAAAGATGGGACCATAGAGGTAAGCAGTGGTATGGACAAAATTATGCTAAGCAAGGGAGCATCAGGCAAAGACAAGTAACGATAGTCTAGCAATAGTCTAGCAATAGTCAAGCAATGGTCTAGCAATTGACAGGTCGGTCCCTACGGTTGTCCACCTGACCAACTGACTAACTGTCCAACTGCTAACTATTAACTGTACCTATAGGAGGTTGAAGATTATGAAAAAGATTGTTGGAATTTTAGGTGGCATGGGGCCACTGGCAACTGTAAAGTTGTTTGAAAAGATTGTATTACTGACAGATGCAAAAAGTGACCAAGAACATCTTCAAATAATCATTGATAGTAACACATCTATTCCAGATAGAACCAGCTATATCCTGGATGAGAAGGCAAGGGATCCAAAACCACAATTACTTGAATCAGCATTAAGGTTAGAAAGGGCTGGTGCAGATTTTATAATTATGCCCTGCAATACTGCCCATAACTTTTATGATTATATTAAGGAAAATATTAATATCCCCTTTCTCAATATGATAGAGGAAACAGCCAAAACCATAAGGAACAAGTATCCAAGTATTGAAAAAGTAGGACTACTGGCTACAGATGGAACTATAAAGGCTAGAGTTTATGACAGGGTTTTTGAAGAATATGGTATGAAGGTGGTTAAACCTACAGGAGACAATCAAAAGTCCGTTTACGACTTAATCTATAATATTAAGGAAGGTATAAACCAGGAAGACCTGGGAGACTTTTACAAGGCAATGGATGAGATTAAAGACCAAGGAGTAGATTTATTTATTGCTGGTTGTACAGAAATTTCTGTGGCACTTGATTTGTATCAGCTTCAGGGGAATTTTATAGACCCTATGGATGCAGTAGCTATCAGCGCCATAAAATATGCTGGCGGAAAAGTAAAAGATATTTAAAATACATGTTGAAATATCTTTCAATATGTATTATTATATCTTGACTTTTGCAGCAAAAGAGCAAAAAATAACCCTGTAACCTTTGCAAT
>CAZFIO010000073.1:0-10534 GCA_964519585.1 uncultured Tissierellaceae bacterium | reverse complement strand
AAGTAAGGTTAAATACCAATAGATATCATAAGATTTATAATGTACAATAAACACAGGGACCAAATCAATTTCCTAGATCTTTGCAAAAGAGTAGCAAAATAATCTAAATGGGTGATTTTATGGCTATAAACAGTAAAATACTAAAAAATAAAGAGAAAATTTCAGATTATGGTTTGCTAGACTATCATGTACTTGAAGGAATGGCTGATTGGGTCAGGGTTATAGACAAGTCAGGCTATGTTATATATGCGAATAAATCTATGAAGGATGATTTAGGTGAAGAGATTATAGGGAAAAAGTGCTATGAAACTATTTGCAATATAGAAGAATGTGCAAACTGCATAACTACAAAAAGTATGGATAAGGGTGAGATATTTCAAAAAGAGGAAATAATCAATGGGAACTATTACTCTGTGAAATCTTCACCAGTAAGGGATTCAGATGGTTCTATTTTCGCAGTTGTAGAAGTATTCAGGAATGTAACCAGGGAAAGAAAGCTGGAAGAGGATATAATCGGTAAGAATAGGAAGATGAACAGGGACCTGCAATTTGCAAAACGGATACAAGAAAAAATCTTGCCCCAAAAAGGAAAGGTAGAGGGTCTGTCTTTGGATTATATATACAAGCCTTCTGAGATGCTTAGTGGTGATATGTTTGATATGTACAATGTAGATGAAAACCATATAGGGATATATATAAGTGATGTTGCAGGCAATGGGGTGGCAGCATCTATGATGACCATGTTTATAAGGCAGACCATGAGGGTTATGAAGGATGATATAGTAAAACCTAGTAAGGCATTGAAGGAGCTACACAGAAGATTCTTATCCTTGAATTTTGAAGCAGAAAACTACTTTACAATTTTCTATGGAATATACGATAAGGAAAACAGGATTTTTAAATATGCCAATGCAGGACACAATTGTATACCCATAAAATATAACTCCCAAGGTTTGGAACTACTTGAAAACAAGGGCTTTCCCATAAGCATAATTTTAGAGGAGGTGGACTACCAAGAAAAAGAGATCCAACTTGATTTGCATGACAAAATTCTTTTCTACACCGATGGGGTTACAGAAGCGCGAGACTTTTCTGGTAGAGAGTTTGGACTAGAAGGGGTTATAGAAATAATTGACAAGCATCCCAATGACATATTAAATGTAATGGAAGATAGGATTATAAATTATAGCTGGGGAGAACAGATAGACGACTTCGCCATAGTACTATTAGAAGTTATAGGCTAAAATTGGGCTGTCATTCCGAGCTCTTCACTCTGTCATTCTGAGCTTCTCACTCTGTCATTCTGAGCTTCTCACTCTGTCATTCTGAGTGAAGCGAAGAATCTTATGCTTTAAGACCCAAAAACCTATCACAAACAAACTATTGTTCAACTATTGTTAAATCATTGTTAAACTACCGTTCAACTATCGTTCAAGGGGGGTAAAAATATGGATTTAAGATTTGACTATAGTAATTCATTTGTAAAAGAAGAAGAAATCAAGAATTTAACACCTTACATTAGAACTAGTCATAAGTTACTCCATGAAAAAACAGGACCCGGAAATGACTTCTTGGGTTGGATGGACCTGCCAAGCAAGTATGACAAGGATGAATTTCAGAGAATTAAGGAAGTAGCAAAGGAAATTCAGTCAAATTCAGATATTTTCCTTGTGGTAGGCATAGGAGGTTCATACCTAGGAGCCAGAGCTGCCATAGAAGCCCTAAGCCATAGTTTCTATAATATGCTTCCAAAAGAAAAAAGAAAAACACCAGAGATATATTATCTAGGCAACAATATTTCTACAGACTATATACTAGACCTGCTAGAACTGATAGAGGGCAAGGATATAAGTGTAAATGTTATATCCAAGTCTGGAACAACCACGGAACCAGCCATAGCCTTCAGGATAATTAAGGAATATATGGAAGAAAGGTATGGGAAGGAAGAGGCAAGAAAAAGGATTATAGCCACCACAGACAAGGAAAAAGGAGCCCTAAAAATATTAGCAGAAGGGGAAGGTTATGAGACCTTTGTAATAGCAGATAATGTGGGTGGGAGATACTCCATATTTACCCCCGTAGGCCTACTTCCCATAGCTGTTGCCGGTATAGATATAGATGACTTAATGAGAGGGGCGGGGTCTGGAGAAGAAGATTATTCTCAAGAAGACTTAGGTAAAAACCAAGCCTACCAATATGCTGCTATAAGAAATATCCTTTATAAGAGGGGCAAGGATATAGAAATCCTTGTAAACTATGAACCTGCACTAAACTACCTGTCCGAATGGTGGAAGCAATTGTATGGAGAGTCAGAGGGCAAGGAAAAAAAAGGTATATATCCAGCTTCAGTAAGCTTCACCACAGACCTACATTCTATGGGTCAGTACATCCAAGATGGAAAGAGAAACTTATTTGAAACCACCATAAATATAGAAAAACCTAAAAAGGATATAATTCTAAAAAAGGCGGAAGAAGACCTAGATGGCCTAAACTTCCTATCAGGCAAGACCCTGGACCAAGTGAATAAAAAAGCCTTTGAAGGAACCCTAAAGGCCCATATCAATGGAGGAGTACCCAACCTAATAATCAGGCTAGCAAAACTAGATGCCTACCACTTGGGTAAACTTATCTATTTCTTTGAAAAAGCCTGTGCCATATCTGGCTATCTATTAGGGGTAAACCCCTTCGATCAACCAGGAGTAGAGGAATACAAGAGAAATATGTTCCAATTGCTAGGAAAACCAGGCTATTGAAATAATAATTATTTGTAGTGGTGGACGCCCCTGTTCACATAGAATTAGATTGGAATTAATTTGAAAAAGGAGAAGATTATGAGTAGACATACTGAAAATGTATTTAGAGAATTTCAAAAGTATATCGAAGGAAAGGACTTGTCTGAAGAAGAATTGCAGGAAGCCCTAGATGAATTTATGGATAAGTATAATAAATCCATAGGGGTGGAAGAAGTAGAGGATGCATGGTACTACCTAGACCTAGCTCATGAGGCAGATAGCCAAAAGGAAGCCATAAAGTATGCAAAAAAAGCCTTGAAATTGGATAAAACTTGTCTGGATGCTGAGGTTCTACTAGCAGACTTAACTATAGAGAATCCTGAAAAGCTAAAGGTGAAGTTTGAGGCCCTGATAAAGAAAACAGAGAAGATTTTAAAAGAAGATAATTTATTTGATGAGGATTCTATAGGGCGATTTTGGGGAATTATAGATACAAGACCTTATATGAGATTAAGAAAACATTACTTAAATCTATTAGTTGGTATGGGCAAATTTAAGAAGGCCATAAGCCAATGTCAGGACCTGATAAATTTATCTTCAAATGATAATTTAGGAGTTAGGTATATGCTAATAAGCCTATATGCTTATTTTGAAGATGAAATAAATGCAATAAGTATTTATAAAACATACAAAGAGGATTCCACAAGTATGCTACTACCCCTTATCATAATGTACTATAAAATGGATAACTTAAAAGAAGCAGAAAAATATCTTAAGAAGCTAAATAAAATAAATAAGGACTTGTTTGATTTTGTAGACAACCTTGATGATTTTGATGAAGAACAAGTGCAGAAAATAGCAAATCAAGGTAGCTATAGGCCAGATAGTATAGATGAAATACTACTCAATCTTACAGATTATGGATATTTATATGGTTCATCCGGTACATTTTTATTCTGGCTTACTGAAACACTTTTTAAAATTAATCAATAAAACTTACATGCCTCTGTCTACACAAGACAAGGGGCCTTTTACTATATATTGGACGTGAATCTTTGAAGACTATTAAAACTCTAGAACTTATTCTTGATATAATAATGGTAGTACTGGGTCTGCTGATTTTATTGGAAAAGATTGAAATAAATCCAATATTAGCTCTTGTAATCATGTTATATGGTATATATATTTTTATAAGGTTACTTATAAGTTATAAAAGAAAGAAATACGACTCCCAAGGAAAAGAAATGTAGGGGCAGACGACCCTGTCTGCCCGAAGGTATATACAGCAAGAAATAAAAAACACGAGGGAAAATCATGAATCAATTACCAAAAAGAAAACATGTAAGATTAAAGGATTATGATTATTCACAAACAGGATATTATTTCATAACCATATGCACCAAGGATAAAAAGAATTTATTCGGAGAAATCGTAGGGGCAGACGACCCTGTCTGCCCTAAAGCAACCATACAAACAAATAAAATTGGTGAAATCGCCATAGAATGTTGGGAAAAAATTAACCATATATATGATAATGTGAAAACAAAAGAATTTTGCATAATGCCAAATCATATACATGGAATAATTGAAATCGAAGCGGGTGGACAGGGTCGTCCACCCCTACCAAAAATTATTCAGGGCTATAAATCTGTAACAACAAGAATGTGTTTTAAATATGGTATAAAAAACTTGTGGCAACGCAATTATTACGAACACATAATCCGCAACGAAGACGACTACCTCAACACATGTGAATATATAGAAAACAATCTACTAAAATGGACTGAAGACAAATATTACACATGACAAGATAGGGGCAGACCACCCTGTTGGAGCAAGAACATGCATTGTAAAGTAGGGGCAGACGACCCTGTCTGCCCGAGGAATACCTATCACAAAGTAGGGGCCTCCTTTGCTGGCCCGCACCCATAAAATATACAAAAACCACACAAACTAGAAGGTGACCAAATGAAAAGGAATATATTTAAAATATTTATATACATATTTGCAGTAACTTTACTTTCAATAATTCTAATAGAGGGCCTAATCCTATATGAGGGCCAGAAAACTGACTCAGCGGAGGTTGACTATGTGATAATCCTAGGAGCCAGACTTTATGGGGACAGGCCCTCCCCTGCCCTGATAGAAAGACTTGATATAGGAAAAAAGTATCTTCAAGAAAACCAGGGTGTAAAGGTAATAGTTTCAGGTGGGCAAGGGGCCAATGAAACCATCCCTGAAGCCCTTGCCATGAAAACCTATTTAAGCAATCAAGGAATTGATGAAGAAAGAATAATCATGGAAGATAAATCAACATCTACCTTTGAAAACCTAAAGTTCTCCCTAGATAAAATGGATAAAAAAGAAGGCCTCAAGATTATGATTGCCACCAACAAACACCATATATTCAGATCAAAACTATTGGCCAAAAGATTAGGACTAGAGCCCTATGGACTACCAGCAGAAATCCCACCAACAGTCATAATCCAGTCCTATGTAAGGGAATACTTTGCAGTTATTAAGTCCTTTTTATTTGATAGATAAATCTACAATCTAACTAGCCTATAGAAATTAAACCATACAAAACATATGTTTGACATTATAATTAAAAAGATATATATATTATATAGGGGAAGAAATAAGTCATTGGAAAGTTTCCTGGAGGTGACTGGAGAAGATGAAGAATAGAACCTATATATCAATTGATTTAAAATCCTTCTATGCCTCTGTGGAGTGTGTAGAGAGAAGGCTTGATCCGCTTACAACCAATCTAGTGGTAGCAGATGCAAGTAGGACCCAAAAGACCATCTGCCTTGCAGTTTCTCCATCACTGAAGTCCTATGGGATTTCAGGCAGGGCAAGGTTATTTGAAGTTGTCCAAAGAGTGAAAGAAGTAAATGCTATCAGACAAAGCAAGGCACCAGGTCGAAAGCTCACCGGCTCATCCTACAATGATATAGAATTAAAATCCTCCCCACATCTGTCAGTAGACTATATAGCGGCACCACCAAGAATGGCCTTCTATATCGAATACAGTACTAGAATATACAATATATACTTAAAATATGTGGCTGAAGAAGACATCCATGTATACTCCATAGACGAGGTCTTTATGGATGTAACAAACTACTTAAGAAACTACAAACTAACAGCCAGAGAATTGGCTACAAAAATACTTTTAGAAATTCTAGATGAAACTGGGGTTTCTGCCACAGCTGGTATAGGGACTAACCTTTACCTAGCCAAGATTGCCATGGATATACTTGCAAAAAAGATTCCCAAGGGTGAAAATGGAGTTCAAATAGCAGAACTGGACGAAATATCCTATCGGAAAGAACTCTGGGACCATAGGCCCATAAGGGATTTTTGGAGGGTAGGAAGGGGCTATGCCACAAGACTAGAAAAACAAGGCCTCTATACCATGGGAGATATAGCCAGATGTTCCCTTGGAAAAGCAACCGACTACCACAATGAAGATCTATTATACAAATTGTTTGGAGTCAATGCAGAGCTGCTTATAGACCATGCTTGGGGATGGGAGCCTTGCACCATAGCTGATATTAAGGCCTATAAACCCAAGGCAAAAAGCCTAGGCTCAGGGCAAGTCCTCCACTGTGCCTACACTTACGAAAAAGCTAGGCTAATTGTTTGGGAAATGACAGATTTACTAGTCCTTGATCTGGTAGATAAAGGATTTGTCACAAATCAGATAGTTCTAACAGTAGGCTATGATATAGAAAATCTAACAAATCCAAATATAAGAAAATTATACAAGGGGCAGATAACCACTGACGGCTATGGCCGGCAGGTACCGAAATCTGCCCATGGTACAGCCAATATTGATAAATATACATCCTCCACCAGGATAATAGTGGACACTATGATGGACCTATATGATAGGATTGTAGATAAAAGCCTTCTAGTAAGAAGGATAAATATATCAGCAAACCAGCTAATAGAAGAAGCCAGCATGCCTAAGGAAAAGGAAATAGAACAGCTTAATCTCTTTACTGACTATATGGTCAAGGAAAAAGCAGATGAAGAAGAAGAGGCAGAATTGGAAAAAGAAAGGAAGATCCAAGAAACTATTCTTGAACTAAAGAAAAGGTTTGGTAAAAATGCAGTATTAAAGGCAAGCAACCTAGAAGAAGGGGCCACTACCATGGACAGAAATAGACAAATAGGGGGCCATAGGGAATGAAGAAATATGAAGATATGATAAACCTACCAAGACCTAAGTCCAAGACCAGGCAGCCCATGTCTATGCTTAACCGAGCAGCCCAATTTTCACCCTTTGCAGCCCTGACAGGCCATGAAGCAGCAGTAAAAGAAACAGCTAGGGAGACAGAGAAAAGAATAGAGCTAGATCCATATATGAGGGATGCTCTAGACCATAAATTAGAGATACTTATGGAAGAACTTAAAAACAAACCTCAAGTCAAAATAATCCACTTCCAAGCAGACGAGAAAAAGGCAGGGGGGAAATATATAGAGACTAGTGGTACAATAAGTAAAATAGATGAATACCATCATACAATTCATATGTCAGATGATAGGAAAATCCCTATAGAAGACATACTAGACATAGAAGGAAGGATATTTGATATATATTGTGGAGAATAAGGAAAGTGTAGATGGACTAGATGGGAAAAGGTGAGTAGATGATTAATGAAGCAAATAATATAAAAAACCTATTGGGAAAAAGGGAAGAAAGTACACACAAAGGATCTTATGGAAGAGTTGGGGTTATTGCAGGAAGTAGGGGAATGACTGGTGCAGTATATTTGACCTGCCAAAGTGCCCTGAGAACAGGATCAGGCCTAGTCTACACTATAATACCCGAGTCCCTAGAAACCATAATGTCTATCAAATTAACTGAAACAATTATAAAGCCAATCATGGATGAAAATAAGGGTCATTTTACTAAGGAATCAAGTAATCCTATCCTTGAAGAAATAAGGAATCTTGACACTATAGCCTTAGGGCCAGGACTAGGCCTTGGTAAGGATAGAATTCAACTAGTAGGGGAAATAATAAAAAATTCCACCTGCCCAATAGTAATAGATGCAGATGGAATAAATTGTATTGCAGCTAATATAGATATTTTAAAAGAGAAAAAATCACCTATAGTCCTTACTCCCCATCCAGGGGAAATGGCTAGATTACTAAAAACAGATATTAAGGACATAGAAGTTAATAGGGTCTTATACGCCCAAAGCTTAGCAGACAAATTTAAGTTAGTAGTAGTCCTAAAGGGACATAAAACCTTAGTAGCTTCACCTAACGAAGAAACATACATAAACAATACAGGCAATCCTGGCATGGCAACAGCTGGAAGTGGAGATGTACTGACAGGCATCATAGCAAGTTTACTAGGCCAAGGACTTTCAGCCTATGATTCAGCCAAAATTGGAGTATATGTCCATGGACTAGCAGGAGATCTAGTAAAAGAAAAGATCGGAGAATATGGCATTATAGCCAGTGATCTAGTAGAAGCCATCCCCTATGCAATGATGGGGTAAATATAAAAATACCAGTCAAGGGAAGAGGATTCCCTTGATTTTTTGATTTTTTTGAAAAGTTTATGGAAAACTATGATAGTATGTACTTAATATTTTTAATCGCAAAAATATAAAATATATTTATACAAGGGGATAGAAATGTCAAAATACATAAAACCAAGGACACAAATAATTATAGCAATGCTAATCTGGGGAACATTGGGACTCTTTGTAAGAGGAATAGAATTAAACAGTATAGAAATAGCCTTTTTTAGGGCCAGCATTGGAAGTCTGTTTTTGTTGATAATAAGTGTTTTAAATAGGGAAAAAATAAATAAAGAAGCATTAAGAAAGAATCTACCTATCCTACTAGTATCAGGCATATCACTAGGAATTAACTGGGCAACACTCTTTCAGGCAATGAAATATACAACCATACCCAATGCAATCCTAAGCTATTATATGGCACCTGTATTTATTATTATCTTTTCCTTTACAATCCTTAAAGAAAAGATAAACCTGAAAAAAAGTTTATGTGTACTAGGAGCACTCCTAGGTTTATTCCTGGTGCTTAAATCAGGTAACAATCTTGAACTAGCCCACTACGATCATGGCAAGGGAGCCCTCTATGGCCTTGTAGGGGCTATCCTCTATGGAATAATAGTAACATTAAATAAGAAAATAAAAGGCCTATCCCCCTTTCAAACAACCCTTAGCCAATTACTTATAGCAGCCCTAGTTTTACTACCAATAATAATGGGACAGGGTATGGCAGATATAAAAGCAGCAAATACTAAAACTTGGCTACTAATATTAATAATAGGTATAGTCCATACAGGATTTGCATATCTTTTATACTTTCCATCAATCAAGGATGTAGATAGCCAGTCCATAGCAACACTTAGCTACCTAGATCCAATTTCATCAATTGTACTAGCAGCCCTTTTTTTAAATGAATCAATGACGCTGATACAAATGCTTGGTGGGGCCTTGATATTAGCTTCTGCCTATATAAGTGAAAGATAAGTAGAGGATATTATCCTAGCCTATTTACAAAGGCTTAATTGGTCTATGTTTTTTTCCAATTTCCTCCCTAGGAACTCCACAAAAATCAGCTATTAAATTAAGCATATATTCAGTTTCGATTGCATCCATCTCATATAATACCTCTGGAGGGATAAGGTCTAGTTTGTCCATACCTCCTTTTTTCTCAATATAGGTCTCTAGGTATTCAAGCAGGAGACCCTCTATCAATTTAAGTTGTTTATCAGTGTAGATTTCGTCGGAGGGTATCTCCAAGGTGAAAATCCTACACATTCCTTTAATATCTTCAGATGAATAATTGGGATCAGCTTGAAAATTAGATATAAACATTTCAGGTGACATAGTGACATACTCATCCCAGGCCTTTTTAGGGGTGAGATTTTTAGTTATAGCTTTCTTTAACCTTCTATTGTACATTATTTTCCTCCTTTAATTACAATATCAATAGTTTCCATATGCTCTGATGCCTTCAAATATGCTACATCTTCAAAGTCTAGACCTGTCCACATCATTTCATTATGGATATCATTCACTCCATATCTAGAAATATAATCTTGGAGAGCAAAATCAATCAAGTCCTTCTTGGCACTACAAGATAGGTCATTAAATCCTAAATAAAATTCCAAAAATAACTCCTCCTTTTATTTTTATCATTACCCCTACATATATATATCCGCCTGACAAGGAAAATGTAAAATTATAAATAAAAAGTTATGATAATATTTAGAGAAATTGAAAATCTAAGTAATAAATCTTAAAGGCTCTATTATTGATGGTTTATGAGAAACTGTAGATTTTTATAGCAAACAGGGTATAATGTACATATAGGTTGATAAAAATTATGCGGTGAGTATTTGTTATAGAATAGGAAGTGAGGTGGATTAATGAATAGATTAGATAAATATGAATATTGGAAAGATGCGGCTATATATGATTTAGAAACTGCCGAAGCAATGTTGGACTCGGGTAGATATTTATATGTTGTCTTTATGTGTCAACAAGCAATATAAAAACTAGTAAAAGGCCTGTATATATTGCACAAAGATGAAGAACCACCAAGAATACATAATATTTGGAAAGTATTTGATCAAACATTTGATACAAAGAAGTTACATAAAATTGATGGGGAGGTTCTAGAAGGCTATTTTTCCTTATTTGATGAATTATTGGCTTATTACATTTCAGAAAGATACCCTTCTTATAAAGATAAGCTTTCGCAATCAATTAACAGCCAAAAAGCTAGTGATGTTTTAAAAA
>CAZFIO010000072.1:0-10600 GCA_964519585.1 uncultured Tissierellaceae bacterium | reverse complement strand
TTACCTTTCAACTTTTCACCCCATTTTTATATATACTAATACAAGACCCTCTTATCCCCACTTCTTTTGGTAATCCTTTCTTTATCAAAGTTTTCTAAAAGGCCTAGGGCTGTTTTTCTATTGGTATCCAACAAATCTCTAAATTCTGCTACTGTTATTTCCTTATTAATCCTGAAATAGCCATTTATTTTATCAACTGCATCATCATAGACCTCTTTTAAGATTTCTAAATCATCCGTAAGTCTTAGTAAAAGTCCCTCAATAATCAATGAATTATATACTTCATCAAAATCTACATCCCTCACAGCTGTTAGGCCAAGGATTTCATCCCTTCTTGGCGGAGTAAATCTCTTGTCCCGCATTATATTAATTATCTTATTCTTAATTTCTTCCTGGCTTTTATCGTAGTTAATTTTGAATCCCTTTATCTTCATAAATTCCTTTTCTTGTTCCAAATACCCATCTTCTATTAGCCTATCAATTAACATTTCTCCAAGCCTAGGTTTTGCATCCTTAATAAATGTAGAACGAACCTCTTCCTTTGATATACCTTTTCTTAAGGGGTATTTATTGTGGTATTCTTCTAATTTATTTATAATTTCTGCCCTTAATCTATCAAAGTACTTACTATGAATTATATGCACATCCTTGGTTAGGATAAACCTTAAAATTCTTTGTCCTTGGAAAAGTTCCTCTATATATATATCCAGGTTTTCTTCCAATAAGGATGTAGCTATAGCCAAATCCTTAGTTGTAGGAAAGTCTTTACTTTTATCTTCTATGATTTTCTCAATTATTTCTATTGGATCCCCTTGAGATTTGATTTCTAATTCTTTTATACCTTCCTCATCAAACCTTTTCTTTTTTCTAGGGTTTGGTTCTAGTATTTCCCCTCCCCCTATGGTAAACATGGGTGAATAAAATCTTAGGATAAACTTATCATGTCTTCTAGCAACAACTTCTTCTTCTAGCCTAAGTTGTGCAAAGGCTTCTTGGCCTGGACTTAATTCATCCCTATCTAAAAGAACAATCCTACATAGGACTTCCTTACTTCCTAAGTATAATTTCAGCCTAGTACGATTATCTATATTTCTATCCAATGATTTTAAAAGCCTTACTTTCACATCTAAAAGTATGGTCTTATTCATTGATCCTATTGGTGCTATTGTACTACCCCTATCAAGATCATTTTTTTTCAATCCTGCCAAGTTCATAGCAACCCTTTGCCCACCATAAGCTATCTCAGCATCCTCATCATGAACCTGCAGTGTTCTTATTCTTGCAGTTTTTTCACCAGGATAGGCTTGAACCTCATCACCTATCTTAAAACTACCTGATAGGAGTGTTCCTGTTACTATTGTTCCGAACCCTGGCATTAGAAAAGCTCTATCCACAGGCAATCTAGGTATTTCATTTGGATTCCTATCCTCCATATGGTAAATAGACTTTTCCAGTAAGTCAATAATATCCTTTATTCCCTTACACTTAGTGGAACTTACCCTGATTAGAGGCTTGTCTTCTAAGAAGCTACCTTTTATTTCATGCTTAATTTCTTCCTCTACCAAGTCTATCCATTCATCATCTACCAGGTCAGTTTTTGTAATAACAACAAATCCATTCTTTATTCCAAGCAGGTCTAATATGGCCAAATGTTCCAGAGTTTGCGGCATCATACCCTCATCTGCAGCTACCACTAAAAGAACTATATCTATACCTATGACCCCTGCCAGCATATTTTTTATAAATCTTTCATGACCTGGCACATCAATTATTCCTGCTCTTTGTCCACTAGGCAGGTCAAAATAGGTAAATCCTAATTCTATGGAAATACCCCTCTTTTGCTCCTCCTTAAGTCTGTCAGTATCCCTTCCTGTAATAGCCTTAATCAAAGTAGTTTTTCCATGATCAATATGACCAGCAGTTCCAATGATTATATGCTTCATATGTTTTTCTCCTTAAGTCTCTTAAGTCCATCAATAATTCCTTGACCTATAATTTCATATTCTTCCTTTTTTATAGTCCTTAAGTCTAGGTAAATCTTGTCCTTATATAAGCGGCTTATTATTGGTATCTTATTGTGTCTTAGTTCCCTTTCTAAAGATTGTGAACTATATCTAGCTGAGCTTAAAACTAGACATTTTGTTTTTAATCTTTCTAAGGGTAAGGAACCTCCCCCTACTTCTGAATAACTATCTTCTATATCTATGTTTAAATTTTCATCTGAATTTGATTGAGAAATTATATTTAGCAGCTCTTTAGCATCCTTTTCTAAATCCTTTTCTTCTTTTGTAAGCATATTCAAGGTAGGTATTTCCTGACTTGCATGTTTTTCATCCCTATAGTAGGACAAGACAGCTTCTAAAGCTGCTATGGTAAACTTATCAACTCTAAAGGCCCTGGTTAGTGGGTGCTTCTTCATTTCATCTATATACTTCTTCTTTCCTACTATTATCCCTGCTTGAGGCCCTCCTAGTAACTTGTCCCCTGAAAAAGTTACTATATCTACACCCTTTGCAAGTGACTCTTGGACTGTAGGCTCATATTCTATTCCGTATTGGGATAAATCTACTAGGCTTCCACTACCTAGATCTTCTACCAAGGGTATATTATATTTTTCTTTCAAACCTATCAGTTCCCCTGAATCAACTGATGATGTAAAACCTAAAATTCGATAATTAGATGTATGAACCTTTAAAAGTACACCCGTGTTTTCATTTATGGCCAGTTCATAATCCTTTAAATGTGTCTTATTTGTAGTCCCAACAGAAACTAGTCTTGCCCCACTTTGTTCCATTACATCAGGTATTCTAAATGACCCGCCTATCTCAATTAGTTCTCCTCTAGATACTATAGCTTCCTTATCCCTAGATAGACTACTGAGTACTAGCAGGATTGCCGCAGCATTGTTATTCACTACCATAGCCGCTTGGCAACCAGTGATTTCCCTAAGAATATCCTCCAAGTGATCATACCTTAAGCCTCTTTTTCCTGTTTCTAAATCGTACTCCAAATTTGAATAGTTTGTTGCTACATCCCTTATATTGTCAATTATTTTATCATTGATGGGTGACCTACCTAAATTTGTATGAATCACTACCCCAGTTGCATTAACTACCCTCTTAAGCATATAGGCACTTTTATGCTTTGACCTTCTGATAATATTTTCTACAAGAAGAGAAATCTCCCTGTCTAATTCTTCTATATTTAAAATATCTTTTTTTATTTTATCCCGTAGAATCTCTAACTCTTGTCTAATAGAGTCTAAAATCACTTTTCTTGAAATTTCTAGGCTTAAACTTTTTATATCCCTATTCTCTAATATTTCATCTACACCGGGTATAAGTTTGTACATATTTTCCATGATTTCACTTCCCCTTATAGGATAATTATATGGTGGTTATCCCTTTTAACTACTTCTCCAATTATAGCACATTTTGTAGGTGTCTTACTTAATCTTTGTAAAACTATATCTGCCCTGTCCCTATCTACAGATATTAACAAACCTCCTGATGTCTGAGGATCATAGATAATATCTTCCATTGACACAGGAATATCTCCCCTTGTTTCCACATAAGGTTTAAAATAGTTTTTATTTGTATAGGCCCCTGCTGGAATTAAACCCATTTCTGCATAGCTTACAGTGTTTTTTATCAGGGGTATATTAGCCCAATATAGTTTTATAGTTTTATCACTAGCCTCTGCCATCTCCTGTGCATGACCAACTATGCCAAAGCCAGTAATATCAGTAACAGAATTTATAGCTTCTTCACCTTCTATAGCTTCTTTGGCATACTTGTTTAGAGTAGACATATTAAATACAGCTTCATCATAGCTATCCTTATCTGCTAGGCCTCCTATAATTGCAGTGTTGATTATTCCTAAACCTATGGGTTTTGTTAGGATTAAGACATCACCCTCTTTGGCACCAGCATTGGTCCATACTTTTTTTGGATGAACAAAACCTGTAACTGATAAGCCATATTTTGGTTCATCATCTGATACACTATGGCCTCCCACTAGGATTGCACCAGCTTCCTCCACCTTATTTTGACCACCCTTTAGGATTTCTGCCATAAGATCAGGATTTAGGCAGTCTGGAAAACATACTATGTTCATAGCTAGTCTAGGCTCTCCACCCATAGCATAGATATCACTTAGGCTATTGGCTGCAGCAATTTGCCCAAAAGTATAGGGGTCATCAACTATAGGGGTAAAAAAATCCAAGGTCTGAATAATAGCCAGATTTTCATCAATCTTATAAACAGCCGCATCATCTGAAGTCTCCAAGCCTACAATCAGTCGTTCATCATGCATTTTTGGTAATTGGCCCAAAACTTGAGCCAAAATATCCGGTTGGATTTTTGCAGCTCAGCCAGAGCTTTTGGTTAATTCTGTAAGTCTCTTTTCCAAGTTTTTCACCTCAATTTATATTCACTAAATCCTTAATTTCTTCAAACTTCTTTTCTCCTATACCAGATACATTCAACAAATCTTCTACACAAGTAAAAGGGGTCTTTCGCCTATAGTCCATTATCCGTGTGGCTATAACCTCTCCAATTCCTGGTAGTGTTAATAGTTGGGCCTTATCGCACTTGTTAATATTTATTTTACCTGTCTCACTAGAATTATTGTCATACAAAATATCAGCCACAAGTTCTTCCCCAAGAGCCGGTATGTAAATCTTATCCTCATCTGACAATTTCTTTGCTAGGTTTATCCTATCTAGATCTGCATTTTCCTTAAGTCCACCAGCCAAGTCTACTGCATCTATTAACCTTTGCCCCAATTTTAATTCTACTAGGCCCGGCTTATATACCTGGCCACTAATATGTATCATGATTATCTCATCTTGGGCTTCTACCACTTCTGGCTCCTGATTTCCTCTCTCTAAGTAATCGGGATTAGTTAAGCCATCCTTGGTGACAGGATTCGACTGGTTTGAAAATATTCCCTTAGGTAAAAACTTAAAACCTACGGCAAATATTAGGCCAGCAACTATTAATAGTATAACTATTAGCTCCTTTTTTGTAAAGTTTTCCCCCATATCTTTACCTCCATGTTTTTTTAATATTCCCTTACATAATTCTACATTTTTATGGAAAATCCTTTAAAAATATTTATTTTTCCTATCTTTATCTTGATATTTCTTTAAATTCTCACTTCCAATTTTTGTTTTATTAATTGATTTGCATTTTACCCTTATAAAATCTCCTATGATTTGCTATAATCTATTATATCAGAAAAAATGAGGTGAACAGAATGAAAAAAATATTTTTAATCCTAATAACTCTTCTTTTAGTATTTAATACATATGTACATGCTAACCCCATTGATATAAATGGTGAGGCAGCCCTTCTGGTTGATGCAGATTCAAATAGAATTCTTTATGAGAAGAATATGAACAAGAAAATGTATCCAGCCAGTACTACCAAAATTATGACAGCTATTTTGGCTATTGAATATGGAAAAATGGATGAAATGGTTCTTGCAGATGAGGAGGTTATTAGTCTAACTAGTGGTAGTCATATAGCCCTGGATTATGATGAGGAGGTTAGATTTGAAGACTTGTTAAATGCCCTCTTGATAGCTTCTGGCAATGATGCCGCCCTAGCCCTAGGCAAACATATTTCTGGTTCCATTGAGGGATTTGTTGAAGCTATGAATAAGAAGGCAAAAGAATTAGGCGCTCTTAATACAAATTATACAAATCCACATGGACTCCACCATGATAACCATTATACTACTGCATCCGATCTGTATTTAATTACAACTTATGCAATGAAAAATGATACCTTTAGGGAGATTATAGCCAAAAGCAGCTATAAAATTCCCCCCACAAATAAAAAAGACCAGGAAAGGGTTATGTATACTACCAACAAGTTCCTATATGGTAATGAAAAGATATATGTAGATGGGAAATTAGTTCCTATTAGGTATGAGGGGGTTGCAGGGGTTAAAACAGGCAATACCAATGAGGCAGGTAGATGTTTTATAGGTTATTCCAACAGAAACGGTAGAAATATATATACTATAGTCTTAAATTCTGAGAATGCAGAGGTTTTTGCTGATACTATAAAACTTATGGATTACGGTTTTAACAATTTTTTCACCTTCCCCATAGGAAACAAGAATGAATTTATTGATAATGTTGATATTGTAAATGGCAACTTACCTTATGCTTCAGCTGTCCTAGAAAGCGATGTATACTATACACTGGCAAATAATGAATCACAAAAAATAGAGAAAAAAATCAAGGTAAATGATGAACTGGTAGCACCTATTTCCAAGGGGGATGTTCTTGGCAAGGTTGAGTATTATTTAGGAGATGACTTAATTGCAGAAGCCAGTATAGTTTCAACCATATCCATAGAACTAGTTCCAAGTGTAAAATTAATAGGTATCCTTTTAAAAAGATGGTACCTGGTCCTACTTGGATTATGGTTGTTCTTTAGGGTATATGTTGTTGTTAATAAGAATATTAGAAGAAAAAGAAGAAAGGCCAGCTATTATAGGTATTAAAAAATGACCCTTAGGGCATCATGCCATAAGGGTCTTTGTTTTTTTATAAAACTGCTATTGCTTCTATTTCTATTTCACCATTTAAAGGTAGTTTTGATACTTCCACTAAGCTTCTTGCAGGCTTATGATTAGTAAAGTACTGGGCATATATTTCATTGATTAAAGAAAATTTACCCATGTCTGTTACAAATACCGTCACCTTAACAACATCTTCTAAACTAGCTCCCCCAGCCTTAAGTACAGCCTTAACATTTTCTAAGCTTTGCTTAGTTTGCTCTTGTATATCCCCTGTTAGCATTTGACCATTCTCTGGGTTTATAGGAAGTTGTCCAGAAGAAAAAACAAAATTTCCTGCCTTAACCCCTTGGGAATATGGGCCAACAGCTGATGGTGCTTTATCAGTTACTAGTAATTCTAATGACATTTACAACATCTCCTTTATATTTTATTGCTATCTAATAATTCTTCAGTCCATAATCTTTCAAGATTGTAGTAATCTCTTTCTTCCTTATGAAAGATATGGACTATTATATCTACAAAATCCAAAAGGATCCACCTACCACTTTGATATCCATCCTTAGAAATTTTTTCAAAACCTTCCTCTGCCATTTTTTCTTCTATCTCATCTGCTATGGCCTGGGCCTGATTTGAAGATGAACCACTAACAATTACAAAGTAATCCCCAATGGTTGAAAGTTCTGATATATCTAATATTCTTATATCTGTTCCTTTTTTATCTTCACAAGCCTTTTTGATGATTTCAAGTTTCCTTTCTATTTCCTTCATTAATTCACTCCTTTCCATAATCTTATTATTAAGTCATTTCTTGCATTTATAGCATCTAAAGAAATAAGCTTGTCTTTCAAAATAAGAAAATCAATAGTTAAATCTATGGCAAGTATAATCGCCCTATCTATATCTTTATAGGCAGTGGTCCTAACCTCTTCAATGCCTTTGAATTGTCTTTCAGGTTCAATAAAATCTGCAATAAAGATAAGTTTTTCTAGTATGGACATATTTTTTCTAGCTGTAGTGTGAAATTCTATTGCATTCAATATATCAGGGTCTTCAATTCCAAACTCTTTTTTTGCTATTCTTGCACCTAGAGGTCCATGAATTAAGTCTGTATTATTAGTCATAATTTCATCTAATATTATATCAAATGACCCAGCCTTTTTCAATAATTTGGATTTATCTGTAAACTTTCCACAATCATGTAAAAGAGCCGCTTTTCTAATCTTTTCTTTATTAATTCCATGTGTGGACCCCAATTCTAAAGCTGTATCAAGCACACGCAAAGTGTGATTCCATCTTTTTTCGCCTAAGTTTTTTAAAAAGTACTTTTTAATATCCTCCATTAGTTCTCATCCTTAAGATATAATTGATTTTCATAAATATAATTTTCCACATCTTCAGGTAAATAATATTTTATTGACAGACCTTTTTTTATTCTATCTCGTATATCTGTGGAAGATATATCTATTAAGGGAGCTTGAACTTTTTCAATATTGTCCCCGTAAGTTTTTTTATACTTTAGTATATTCTTATCCAGATCCTGAATTCTATCTTTATACCTGTCTATTACCAGAACCTTTATGCTAGTTAGTATATCTTCATAATCCTTCCAAGTTTCTATACTTAGTATACTATCAGCACCCAAAATCAAATAAAATTCATCCTCTGCTTGCATTGACTTTAACTCTGATAAAGTGTCTACAGTATAGGAAGGCCCTAACCTGTGTGATTCAATTTCTGACATAAGAAAGAAAGGATTAGACTTAATGGCAATCTCAACCATAGTCTTCCTTATATTAAAACTTGGAATTTTCATATCCATTTTATGAGGTGGATTTTTACTAGGTACAAATATTATTTTATCTAGTTTTTTTCTTGTCCTTATATTCTCAGCATGTAGCAAATGTCCATAATGTATGGGATTAAATGTACCACCCAGAATTCCGATTTTCATTTAATCACTCCTCTTGAATGACTATTTTGAAGGTTTTCCTAGATATTATTTAGGTAGTTGAATTATTTTGTTTTCTTCCGATTCCCTATAAATTACAAACTTGTTGCCTATAGTTTGGACAAATTCAGCATTAAGCTTTTCTGATAATTCTATAGCCATATGGTCTGCCTCTTGGAAGCTATTTTTTAGTACATTTATTTTAATCAGTTCTTTATTTTCCAAGATCTGGTCAACTTGTCTTATAAAGTTATCTGTTATTCCCTTCTTTCCTATTTGCAATACAGGGTCTAAATTGTTTGCAAGTCCTTTCAGGTAAGCTCTTTGTTTACTAGTAATCATATAATCACCTTCCTCACTATTGTTTTTTATACTGGTCTAAGCTATTAAATTATTTTAAATCTTAATTAACATAATTATCATCTCTATAGTTGAAAATTTTAGTGAAAGAATTCAAATTCATGACCACATATCACTACAGTTTCCCCTTCCTTAATTCCCAATTTCTCCAAATCTTCAATTATTCCTTTTTTCCTCATAGATTCTTGGAAATATCTTAGGGATTCTACATCATCAAAGTATATAGATTCCATAAGCCTTTCAACATAGGTGCCCTCTACTATATAGTCACCGTTTTCCTTTCTAACAATTATTGATTCTTCTTCTATATTTTCCTCAATATATTCCTTATCAAAGGTTTCATACACAAGCTCTGTATTTGACAAGAGATCCCAAATACCATACTTTAATTCCTCTATTCCATCTATAGTTGCTGCTGAGGTAGAATATATTTTAATTCCCTTTGCTTTGAATTCTTTTTTTATGGCGTCCAAGCCTTCCATTGATCCATCTAAGTCCATTTTGTTTGCAACAATTATTAGTGGTTTTTCATTTAGTTTTGAATCATATTTAACTAACTCACCCATTATGGTGTAGTAGTCCTCTACAGGGTCCCTACCTTCGATTCCTGAGGCATCTAAAACATGTACCAATACCCTAGTCCTCTCTATATGCCTAAGAAAGCTATGGCCTAGCCCTATGCCTTCTGAGGCTCCTTCAATAAGTCCTGGTATATCAGCTAACACAAAGCTTTTCTCATCCCCAACCCTTACCACACCAAGGTTTGGTTTTAAGGTTGTGAAATGATAATTAGCTATCTTTGGTCTTGCTGCTGAAAGCACTGATAAGATTGTAGATTTCCCAACATTAGGGAAACCGATTAGGCCTACATCGGCTAATAATTTTAGCTCCAAAACTATATTCCTTTCCTGACCCTTGGTTCCTGATTCAGCAAAGCCTGGTGCCTGCCTAGTGGCTGTTGCAAATCTAGCATTACCCCTACCACCTCTACCACCTTTAGCTATTGTATATTCTTGGTCCTTTTCCTTTAAATCTACTATAACTTTGCCACTTTCCTCATCCTTAATCAGAGTTCCTACAGGAACCTTTACAATTATATCCTCTCCAGCCTTGCCAAATTGTTTTTTTGTTCTACCATCTTCACCATTCTGCCCTTGGTAGGATCTTTTGTACCTAAAGTCCATGAGGGTTCTTATGCCTTCATCAGCCCTAAAAATCACTGAGCCCCCATTTCCACCATCCCCACCATAGGGGCCACCAGAAGGTTCAAACTTCTCCCTTCTCCAAGCAACTATTCCATTGCCACCTTTTCCGCCCTTGACGCTTATTTTTGCCACATCTATAAACATTCTCATCATCCTTCTGTTACTATGATAATTTTTTTTAAAAATATAAGCTTGCCCATGGGCAAGCTTTATATTGTCTATGCTAATTCTTCAGCTGGATAGACACTTACTTTTCTTCTATCTCTACCTAATCTCTCAAATCTAACAACACCATCACTTGTTGCAAACAAGGTATCATCACTGCCCCTGCCCACATTTGTGCCAGGGTGGATTTTTGTACCTCTTTGTCGAACTAGAATATTGCCAGCTAAAACAAACTGACCGTCTCCTCTTTTAACTCCAAGTCTTTTTGCTTGACTATCTCTACCGTTTCTGGAGCTACCTACTCCTTTTTTAGAAGCAAAAAGTTGTAAATTTAATTTAATCATCTCTCACACCTCCTGTATTTGAGAGTAACAAACTTAGGATA
>CAZFIO010000071.1:0-10623 GCA_964519585.1 uncultured Tissierellaceae bacterium | reverse complement strand
GAAGAAACTGTTTTTGTTCAAACTTTGCCTCCTCCTGAAGAATATAAACCCTATGGGGGCTGAGGAGCCTAAGAGGAACTATTTTAGTTCCATATCATAAAACACCCACAATAATTTGCTGGGTGTATTTATTTTGTAAAAAAAGATAAAATACAGGATAGAGGGATATATAAATTTATTGACATTTTTCAGTGGCTAGAATATAATTATATTAACATATGAATAAACATTCATATGTTAATATATAAAGAGGGGACAATACAATGAGGGATATTGAACTAGAGTTACTAGGTTTGGACTGTGCAGGATGTTCTAATAAAATTGAAAAATTAACAAATGAAATGGAAGAAATTGAAACTGCCAGCTTAAACTTTGTAACAAAGAAGCTGAAAATTAAAATTTCTACTAGTATAGATGAAGAAAAAACTATAGATAAAATAAGTAATCTTGTGAATAAGTTAGAGCCGGGTGTAAAGGTTGTCAACAATTCTAAAGAAAGGCTAGTAGAACTCCAGGACCATAGTCATGGACATAGCCACCATCATGGGGATATTCATAAAAAGGACTTATTTAAAATAATTTTAGCCGGACTTTTATTTTTGATTCCTTATATTTTAAAGCTTGAAGGGACTCCAAGGTTAGCAGTTTTCTTGCTATCTTATTTAATTGTTGGATCTGAAATTATTATTATTGCAATGAAAAATGTAGCTGCAGGTATACCCTTTGATGAGAACTTTCTTATGACCATAGCTACCATTGGCGCCTTTATAATAGGTGAATACCCTGAAGGTGTGGCGGTTATGTTATTTTACCAAGTTGGAGAACTCTTCCAAGGACTAGCAGTAAATAACTCTAGAAAATCCATAGAAGCTCTTATGGATATTAGGCCAGATTATGCAAACTTGATTAGGGATGGAAAAGAAGAAGTGGTAAGTCCTACAGAAGTCCATATAGGAGACTATATAATTGTCAAGGCTGGGGAGAAGGTTCCTCTAGATGGGGTAGTGGTTGAAGGTGAATCCACCATGGATACATCAAACATCACTGGTGAATCTGTTCCAAGAAGTGTAAAGGTAGGCGATTTAATTTACTCTGGCGTAGTAAATAATCAAGGACTTTTAAAGGTTAAGGTAAATAAAGAATTTGGTGAATCAACTGTATCCAAAATTCTAGACTTGGTTGAAAATGCCTCCAGCAAGAAGGCACCTATGGAGAACTTTATAACAAAGTTTGCCAGATACTATACACCTATAGTTGTATATATTGCCCTGGCTATAGGAATTATTCCAACCCTATTTTTCAATGGTGAACTAAAGGATTGGGCCTATAGAGCCTTTGTCTTCCTAGTAATGTCCTGTCCATGTGCACTGGTAATATCCATACCTTTGGGTTTCTTTGGTGGCCTAGGAGCCTCTTCTAAAAAAGGTATACTGATAAAGGGTGGAAACTATCTAGAGGCTTTAAATGATATAGACACATTGGTATTTGATAAAACAGGTACCATAACAAAAGGTGTCTTTAAGGTAACTGAAATTATAAGCTATGGTGACTATAGCGAGGAAGAAGTTTTAGAATTGGCAGCCTATGGTGAATCCTATTCAAACCATCCTATAGGAAAGTCTATCATTGAAGCCTATGGAAGGGAAATAAAGAAAGACTATATAGAAAATTACCAAGAAATATCTGGTAAGGGTATAGAGGTTGTTATAAACAAGGATAAAATCATTCTAGGCAACAGAAAGTTGCTAGAAGACAATAATATAGGGGTTAGGGAAATAGACTCTATAGGCACTGTGGTCTACATTGCCAAGAGTGATAAACATATAGGTACTATCGTAGTATCTGATGAAATGAAAGATGACATAGCTGATAGTATTAAAAAGCTTAGAGAAATGGGTATAAAGAAATTTATAATGCTGTCTGGAGATAATGAAGAAATTGCTGAAAAGGTCGGTCAAATGGCCCTAATGGATAAGGTATATGGAAATTTACTACCCCATGATAAGGTCAGTATACTGGAAAAAATCATGGAAGATGGGTCTCACAAGGCCAAGGTTGCCTTTGTAGGTGATGGGGTAAATGATGCCCCTGTTATAGCTAGAGCTGATGTAGGTATAGCCATGGGGGGCCTAGGGTCTGATGCAGCTATAGAAGCTGCTGATATAGTAATAATGACTGATGAAATATCAAAAATTTCTACTGGAATGAAGATAGCAAAAAATACAAAGAAAATTGTAAGCCAAAATATAGCTATAGCCATTGGGGTTAAGTTAATTGTTCTAACCCTAGGTATAAATGGTATGGCAACCATGTGGCAGGCAGTCTTTGCTGATGTAGGGGTTTCAATTATAGCCATACTAAATGCCATAAGAACATTAAAAGTAGAGGATTAAACTCTACTTTTTTTCATCTTTGTGGTAAAATGAATATAAACAATAGACTAGCAATAGTCAAGCAATAGCCAAGCAATAGACAAGCGATGGCCAAGCGATTGTTTATAAGGATGGTATTTTGGGTCGAAAGGAATAGAAAATACCATAAAATATTTATAATGTTACTGTTAAAGAGGAAAGATTAAAAAATAGGGGAACGATAGTTAGGATTACAATAGGGAGTAGCCCGGGGTATGCTGACCTTTGGATCACAAAGATCACCATATGTTTTCCTAACTAACTGACTAACTTACCAACTGACTAACTTTTACTACTTTACACGAAAGGAAGAAAAAATGATTATTATTAAGACTGAAGAACAAATACAGAAAATGAAAAAAGCTGGTGAATTGCTAGCTGAAGTACATAGGGAAATTAGAAAAATGATTAAACCTGGAATCACCACCATGGAGATTGATTCTTTTGTAGAAAGGTATTTGAAAGAAAGAGGGGCCTATCCCGAACAAAAAGGTTATCAGGGTTACCCCTATGCAACCTGTGCTTCCATAAATGACGAAATATGCCATGGATATCCTAGGAATGAAGCTATAAGATCTGGGGATATTGTTACTATAGATATGGTAGTAAACTTAGATGGATGGTTGGCAGATTCTGCCTGGTCCTATGGAGTGGGTCATATGTCGGAAGATGCACAAAAGTTACTAGATGTAACCAAAGAAGCCCTATATTTGGCCATAGAAAAATCTGTAATTGGAAACCGTTTAGGAGATATAGGCCATGTGATACAATCCTATGTAGAAAGTCATGGTTACTCTGTGGTAAAAGACTTTGTAGGTCATGGTATTGGCCAAAATATGCATGAAGACCCCCAGGTGCTTCACTATGGGCAAGCAGGTAGGGGGCAAAGACTAATGGAGGGTATGGTAATGACCATAGAACCAATGATTAATGCTGGTGGCTATCAGATGAAGTTAGATGACAATGGATGGACAGCTAGAACAGTAGATGGAGGTCTATCTGCCCAGTTTGAACATACAATAGCAATAACAAAAGATGGGCCCCTGATACTGACAGAACAAGGAAACGATAGTCAAGCAATGGTCAAGCAATAGTCTAACAATTGTTGAACAATTGTAGGGGCGTAGCTTTGCTCGCTCGGGGCCATAAAGCTTAAAGCTTAAAGCATAAGGCATAAAGCTTAAAGCTTAAGGTATAAAGAAAAAAAAGAAAAAGAAAATAAAGACAGAAGGTACAGGGTATAAAGGAATCATAAGGTTACTTGAATTTGCTTTTAGCTTTCTGCTTTCTGCTTTTAAAAAGGAGGGTTTTTATGTCTAAGTTTTATAGTAGGGCTGAAGAGATTGCCAATGGAATAACCCATGGGATAGGGGCCGTGTTTGGAGTTGTAGCCTTGACTATACTTTTGGTTTTATCTATTATGAAAAGAAATATACCTGGGATTGTATCCTTTAGCATATATGGAGCCTGTATAATTATGATGTTTACATTTTCAACCCTCTATCATAGCTTCACTATTGATAAGGTAAAGAAAATATTCAGGGTTTTCGACCATTCAGCAATCTTCCTCTTTATTGCAGGAACCTATACACCAATAGCCCTTTTAACCCTTCAAGGATATATGAGAATAGGGATATTAGTAGGCATATGGCTTATAGCCTTTGCAGGTGTAGTTTTCAAAATTTTTACCTATGGGAAGTTTGACAAATACAAGGTTTTATCCTTGATAATTTATATAGGCATGGGTTGGATAGCAATTATTCCAATAAGGTCTATAATCAATGCTACTTCAATGAATTTCTTTTACTGGATACTAGCTGGGGGGCTACTATATACTTTGGGAACTATATTTTATAGTATAAAGAAAATTCCTTTTAACCATGCTATTTGGCATATATTTGTATTGGCAGCCAGTGTTACACATTTTTTGGGTATAGCAATACATTTAGCATAAATAATTTTATTACAAGGAGAGAAAAGATGATTAACAAGGACAGACTACTAGAAAGATTTTTAACCTATGTACAAATTGACAGCCCTACAAAGGAAGAAAGGGATTTTGCAGAATTTCTAATGAAAGAAATGAAAGATCTGGGCTTAGATGTTCATATGGACGATGCAGGAGACAAGGTAGGAGGAAACTCTGGTAATCTAGTTGGTAAACTTAAGGGAACCACAGAGGGAGAGACTATACTATTTTCCTCCCATATGGATACAGTATCTCCAGGTAGAGGGATAAAACCTGAAATCAAGGATGGGGTAATATATAGTGATGGAACTACAATCCTAGGTGGAGATGATAAGGCAGGCATAGCAGCAATTATGGAAGCCTTGGAAACAATTAAGGATAAGGATATAGCCCATGGAGATATAGAGGTTGTATTTTCCATCTATGAGGAAGGTGGACTTTATGGGGCCAAAAACTTAGACTATAGTAAGCTAGAGGCTAAGTACGGATTTGTAATGGATAGTGGAGGAAGTCCTGGTGAAATCATAATTCAGGGGCCAGCCCAAAATCAAATAGATGTAAAATTTATAGGTAAAGAGGCCCATGCTGGAGTATCTCCTGAAGAGGGTATAAGTGCAGTTCAAATGGCAGGGGAAGCTATAAGCAAGATGAAACTACTAAGGATAGATGATGAAACTACAGCAAATATAGGACTTATAATGGGTGGAGGAGCCACCAATATAGTAACAAATCAAGTAATTTTCAAGGCTGAAGCAAGAAGTTTATGCGATGAAAAGCTAGAAAGCCAAACCAATCATATGGTTAAATGCTGTGAAGATGCAGCAGCCAAGTTTGGAGGCAAGGTTGAAATAGATATAAGCCATGAATACGGAGCTTTTAAAATAGAGGAAGACTCCCCAGTTGTCAACAAGGTAAAAGAAGCTTGTAAAAATATAGGACTAGAGCCTCTTACGGGAACAACTGGCGGAGGAAGTGATACAAATATTCTAAGCAACAATGGTTTACCTGCAGTAAATCTTGGTATGGGTGCAAGAAAGGCCCACACACTAGAAGAACATATTCACATCAAGGATCTAGAAGATGCAGGAAGATTAGCACTGGAAATCATAAAAGTATTCGCATAGAAAAGTCCCTTAGGGGACTTTTTTCAGCAGAATTTTGCATATCTAGGTAAGATTTGATTTAAAGAAAACTAGAGATAAAAAGTATCTCACAAGCTTTATGCTTTACACTTTAAGCTTTCAGCTTTTAGTGGTATAATTAAACATTAGGAAATCATGAAAGGTTGAATATATTGGAATTTAAGGTAAACAATTTAGAAGAGACCAGAGAATTTGGAATAAAAATGGGAAAGCTGCTAGAAGCTGGAGATATAGTCTGCCTAAATGGTCAGCTGGGTATGGGCAAGACTACCATGACCAAGTCCATAGGCCTAGGCTTGGATGTGGATGAATATATAACCAGTCCTACCTTTACCCTAATCAATGAATATAAGGGTAGAGTAAAACTATATCACTTTGATGTCTATAGGCTGGAAAACTTGGAAGAGGTTTATGATCTAGGCTTTGATGAGTATTTTTTCGGCAATGGAGTATGTATTATAGAGTGGGCAGAAAAAATAGATAAGATTGTTCCCAAGGAAAGAATAGTCATAGATATAGAAGCTGGGAAAGATGAGAATGAAAGAGTATTTTATATTAGTGGATTTGGACAAAGATATGAAGAAGTACTTAAGGAGTTGAAAGGGAATTGAGAATTTTAGGATTAGATACATCTACCCTAATGGCCACTTGTGCCCTTATTGAAGATGATAAGCTTTTAGGAGAGTTTTCCTTAAATCAAGATATGAGTCATTCTGAAAGGCTGGTTCCCATAATTAAGGAAGTCCTAGATAGTCTAGGCCTGAGGCCTAAGGATATAGATTTATATGGTGTTTCTATAGGACCTGGATCTTTTACAGGCCTTCGTATAGGTCTTGCTACAATAAAGTCCTTTGCCCATCTCTTTGACAGGCCTCTAGTAGGGGTTTCAACCCTAGAAGCCTTAGCCTTTAATTTACCCTACCATGAAATTATAGTTCCAATGCTGGATGCTAGAAGGAATAGAGTATATACGGGAATTTATACCTGGGAAGAAGGCATTATAAAGGAAGTATTAGGGGCAAGTATTTTTGAAATATCAGACCTGATAGATAGGCTAAAATCCTATAATAGAATAATAGTTAATGGGGATGGTGCTAGTTTATACAAAAATCATCTTTTGACAGAACTAGGAGATATAATTGGATTTGCACCTATTAGCCAAAATTCTTGTAGGGCATCCAGTGTAGCCGAACTAGCCGGCATAAAATATAGACTTGGCCAGTCTGATGATTATTATTCCCTGGTACCAGATTATTTGAGGCCCTCTCAGGCAGAAAGGGAATTAGAGGAAAAGAAAGCCAAATAATCTAAGTCTTAGGAGGAAGTCATATGGATATGAATATTAGGGCTGTAAGTGAGTCAGATATAGAAGCATTGGTAGAAATCGAAAAGGAAGTTTTTACAACACCTTGGCCAGAGGAGGCCTTTTTAACAGAAATCAAGGAAAACAAATTGGCCCAATATTTTGCCCTAGAAGTGGATAATCAGTTGGTTGCTTATGGGGGCATATGGCTTATTATAGATGAAGGGCATATTACAAATATTGCCGTAAGAGAAAAATATAGGGGTTTAGGCCTAGGAAGCAAAATCCTGGAGGCCCTAATATATTATTGTAAATTAAAAGAAATAAAAAGTATGACCCTGGAGGTCAGAGAATCCAATATAATAGCACAAAATCTCTATAAAAAGTATGGATTTGTGGAAGCTGGGATCAGGCCCAAATACTATGGAGATAATAAGGAAGATGCTGTAATAATGTGGAGAAAAAATTGATAGGGGTGAAGTCATGTTAACCTTAGCAATAGAAACTTCTTGTGATGAAACTGCTTGCTCAGTTATAAGGGATGGTAGGGAAGTTTTATCCAATATAATTTCTTCTCAAATAGAAATTCATAGACAATTTGGGGGAGTAGTTCCAGAAGTTGCATCTAGGAAACATATAGAAAATATAAACAAAATAATACAAGAATCACTTGATAAGGCAGGCTGTGGATTTGAAGACTTAGATTTAATTGGGGTAACCCAGGGGCCAGGCCTGGTTGGTGCCCTTTTGGTTGGTATATCCTCAGCCAAGGCACTTGCCTATGGACTAGATCTACCCCTTATAGGGGTTAACCATATAGAGGGACATATCTCTGCAAACTATATAGACCACAAGGATTTGGAACCACCCTTTACCTGCCTAATAGTCTCTGGTGGACATACCTATCTAGTATATGCAAGGGATTATGCAGACTATGAACTTATAGGAAGAACCAGAGATGATGCTGCTGGTGAAGCCTTTGATAAGGTTGCAAGATCCTTAGGCTTACCCTATCCTGGGGGGCCTTTCATTGATAGATTGGCCAAGGAGGGTAATCCACATTCTATAGATTTTCCTAGGGTGTTTTTAGAGGATGGGTCCTATGATTTTTCCTTCTCTGGATTAAAAACGGCAGTTTTAAATTACCTGAACCAGGAAAAACAAAAAGATAGGGAAATTATAGTAGAAGATGTAGCTGCAAGTTTCCAAATGGCAGTTTTAGAAGTCTTAATAGAAAAGACCTTTAAGTTGTCCAGGGAAAAAGGGACCAATAAAATAGTTATATCTGGTGGGGTTGCAGCAAATGATGGACTAAGAAAGATGATGGAAGACAGGGGTAAAGAGGAAGGAGTAGAAATATTCTATCCTTCAAAAATCCTTTGTACTGATAATGCTGCTATGATAGGTTCAGCGGCCTACTATTCTTATATAAAGGGTAGGAGGTCAGACTTAAGTCTAGCAGTAGAGCCTAATCTAAGCCTGTAGGAGATTATCGACAAAATTCTCCACAAACTATTCACAAAGGATAAGAAAAGCCTAGAAAGAAAATGTGGATAATGTGGGAAAAACCTGGGGAAAATACTCAAATATAGCAATAAACATGGGGATAACCCTGTGGACATTGTGCATAACTTGTAGTTTTTTAGTGGATAAGTCTAATTATTTAGGCTTATCCACTTTTCATATAAAAGATTTAGTTTATCCTCTATAAGCTGTCTTTTATTACCCAATTCGACAATTTTATCTAGATTTTCATAATTTTCAGGATCAGATAGGATCAAATCAATATCATTTAACCTTGTTTCCATAAGGGAGATTTCTTTTTCCACCTGCAAAAGTTTTCTTTTTGCTAGTCTAGCCTCATTTATCAGATCTTTTTCTCTTTTTCTTTCCAGCCGAATTTGAGTTTTAGTCTTCTGATCTTCCTCTTCCTCATATATGGCTTCATTCTTCTTTTCCAAATAATAATCATAATTGCCTAAGTATTCTTTGATCCCATCTTGAGATAGCTCTAGGATTTTATTTGTAACCCTATTGAGGAAGTACCTATCATGGGAGATGACAAAGACCGTCCCTTCATAATCCAAAATAGCATCTTCAAGTACCTCCTTGGAGTCTATATCCAGATGGTTGGTGGGTTCATCCATTAGTAACAGATTTGCTTTTGAAAGCATTAGTTTTAAAAGACTAAGCCTGCCCTTTTCTCCACCACTCAGATCAGATATTTCCTTAAAAATATCATCTCCAATAAAGAGGAATTGACTGAGGATGGTCCTTAATTCATATATATTTAAATGAGGATTGTCATCCCAGATATCATCCAGGACAGTCTTATTTAAGCTTAAGTTTTCCATTTCCTGGTCAAAGTAGCCTGGGAATACATGGTGGCCCAGGATAATATCCCCCTTATCCGCTTCAATTAAACCCAAGGCAATCCTAAACAAGGTAGTTTTGCCTATACCATTGGGGCCAATAAGCCCTACCCTTTCTCCCCTATAGACCTCAAAGCTAATATCCTCCAAGAGATGTAAGTCGCCAAAAGATTTAGATACTTCCTTTACATTTAAGACATCCCTACCAGACTTAATTTCAGGTTCAAATTGTATCCGGGTTTTTTTATCATCTAAAGGTTTATCCATTAAATTCATTTTATCTAGCAATTTTTGCCTGGATTGGGCTTGTTTTATATACCTGGCATCCCCATAATTCATAAATCTTTTGATAATTTCTTCCTGCCTCTTGACTTCCCTTTGCTGGTTTTCATATTGTTTCTTAAGAATCTCTAAATCCTTTTTTCTTTGAACCATAAAGCCTGTATAATCCATATTGTAGACTTTCATATTTTTATTTTCTAAATGAAAAATCTTATTTACAACATTATCAAGAAAGTACCTATCATGGGAAATTACTAGGCAAGCACCCTTGTAGTCTTTCAAAAACTTTTCAAGCCAATCAATGGCATCTATATCCAGATGGTTGGTAGGCTCATCCAGAAGAAGCAGGTCGGGCTTTTCCAAAAGAAGTTTAGCAAGAGCCAGCCTGGATTTTTGACCACCACTTAATATATTTACTTCCTTATGAAAGTCTTCTTCTTTAAATCCAAGGCCTATTAAAATTCCTCGAATATCTGATCTAAAGCCATATCCATTTGAATCGGCAAATTCTTCAGAAAGTTTTCCATATTCATCCATTAATTTAGCAAGCAGTGAAGAATCTCCCTTTGATCCTTCATAGGAAATTTGAGACTCCAAGCTCCTTAAATCTTTTTCCATATCAATTAGATATTGGAAAACCTCCAAACAGTCTTCAAATATAGTCTTATTGCTATCAATTTTTACATGCTGCTTTAGGTAACCAATTTTCAAATCCCTTTGAATATATAAGTATCCCTCATCTCTTGAGATTTCGCCTGAAACAATATTGAAAAGGGTGGTTTTCCCAGACCCATTTAAGCCTATAAGGCCAATTTTGTCCCCTTCTTCAATGGAAAAGCTAATATCTTCTAAGATGGTATCTATAATATAAGTTTTACTAATATTGCTACAGGAAAGTACTGACATAAAATAACCCCCAAGTGAACGATAGTTGAACAATAGTTAAACAATAGCTAAACAATTGTCAAATAACTGTCAGTTCAAGACTATTAATATTATTATTTATTGTATTGTTCAAATTGATTAAAGGCTAGAGATTGTAGAGGCTAGCTTTGCTGACCCCTGTCCCTAACTAACCATATCCTATTGTATCAAAAACCCCGGGCTAGGGAAAGTCTATAAAAAGCAACCTACCTTACTTTCA
>CAZFIO010000070.1:0-10638 GCA_964519585.1 uncultured Tissierellaceae bacterium | reverse complement strand
AAACTACCGGAAAAACTATTTAGCAGAACAAAACCTAAAAAGGTCAAAGATCCTGAAATCTACATTCTCAACAAAAACCTAGCCAAGGACCTAGGTTTAGATCCTGACCTTTTAGATAGCAAAGAGGGAGCAGAGATTCTAGCAGGAATCAGGACACCCCAAGGAGCCGACCCCCTAGCCCAGGCCTATGCTGGCCACCAATTTGGCCACTTTACTATGCTGGGAGATGGTAGGGCTGTATTGTTAGGTGAACATCTAGACCCAAAAGGCAATAAATATGATATTCAATTAAAAGGTTCAGGAAAAACCCCTTACTCTAGGGGTGGAGATGGGAGAGCTGCTTTAGGCCCCATGCTTAGGGAGTATATAATCAGTGAAGCTATGACAGGGCTAGGCATATCCACTACCAGGTCCTTAGCTGTCGCCACTACAGGTGAAACTATTCTTAGGGAAGAAAAGGAAAGAGCTGCTATACTTACCCGAATTGCCTCAAGCCATATTAGGGTAGGTAGCTTCCAGTATGCCTTAGCTTATGGAGATAGGCAGTTGGTAAAAGAACTAGCAGACTATACAATCAATAGACACTACCCCCACTTAACAGAAAATGATAGCCCATATTTAGGGCTTTTAAAAGAGGTTATAAAAAAACAGGCAAGTTTAATCAGCAAATGGCAACTAGTTGGTTTTATCCATGGAGTGATGAACACAGACAATATGGCAATCAGTGGGGAAACCATAGACTATGGACCCTGTGCCTTTATGGATATTTATAATCCAAATACGGTATTTTCTTCAATTGATAGGTATGGTAGGTATGCCTATGGGAATCAAGCCAATATAGGAGCATGGAACCTAGCAAGATTTGGTGAAACCTTGATTCCCTTAATTTCCAATAATCAAGAGGAGGCAATTAAACTAGTAGAAAAAGAAATCGATAACTATTTCAATATATATAAGCAAGCCTGGCTAGAAGGATTTTCTGCAAAACTTGGGATCTTTCAAACTAAAGCAGAGGATAGTAGTCTTGTATCCCAATTATTAAGCCTAATGGAGAAGTACAAGCTTGACTATACCAATCTTTTCAGGGCACTAAGTCTTGATGATTATTCAAATTTTCAAATAGATAAGCTAGTGGAATTTATAGATTGGAAAGATAGATGGGAGGAAAGATTATCTGCCCAGGATAAAAATAAGGATGAAATAAGAGAACTTATGAAGGCCCATAACCCTTCCATAATCCCACGTAACATTTGGGTGGAGGAGGCACTTAGGGCAGCTGAAAAGGATAATAAAAAACCTATGCTAGATCTTCTAAAGGTCCTTGAAGACCCCTATGCCTATACAGAAGCCCAAGAAACCTATGCAAGAAAACCTATACCAAGGGATATAAACTATAGAACCTTCTGTGGCACATAAATTAAAGGCCTATATGCATATCACATAGGCCTTTAATTATATATTTTCAACTAAACAAAATGATTTTATTAGATCTATAAAACCTTCACCATATGATTGGTATTTTTTCTCCCCCACACCTCTAATCATAAGAAAAGCCTCCTTGTCCTTAGGAAAATGAGAGGCCATTTCCTTTAGACTAGAGTCATGAAATACCATAAAAGGTGCAAGCCCTTTTTCTTGAGAAAGCTTATACCTATGGTCTCTTAATTTTAAAAATAAGTCTTCATTGTAATTTTGCTCTGTATTTTTATCATGCTTTTCAAGCTTTCTTCCTCGAGCCTGAGTTTCCAAGAGATGTTTTTTATGGTAGACACTGACCTTGCCCTTTAAAACATCTAAAGATGAAGAATTAAGCTTCAAAACAGGATATTTATCAGCAGTTATATGGATATAATCCCTTGCTATAAGTGTCATAATCATTTCTCTTAAGGAATCTATGCCATAATCCTTCATTATCCCATAGGTAGAGATGGCATCTAAACCATATTCTATAATTTTTTTATTCCTTGATCCACGTAGCACCTGGATAATCATAGTGATCCCATACTTTTCCTCCAACCTATATATACAAGAAAGTATTTTCTGAGATTCTATTGTTATATCAACCATTTCAGAATTATCCGAGCAATTTCCACAATTATCACACTTTGTTTGTTCTATACTTTCTCCAAAATATTTAAGTATATCGTTTCTGAGACATTCATTTGTATGGCAATAATCAACAAGATATTGAAGGTTTTTATAAAGCAAAGCTTCACGTTTTTCAGACATTGTATTACTTTGTATTAGAAGCTTTTGTTTGACAATATCTGAGGGGGAGTACAAGAGAGTACATCGACTAGGCTCCCCATCTCTACCAGCACGGCCTGCCTCCTGATAATAAGCCTCCATATTTTGGGGCATGTTATAATGAATTATAAATCTTACGTCTGGTTTATCTATTCCCATACCAAAAGCATTTGTGGCAACTATAAATTGGACCCTGCCAAAAATAAAATCATCTTGATTTTTTTGACGTATATCATTATCCATACCACCATGATAGGGAACTACTGAAAAACCATCTTGGACCATCCTTTGCCATAAAGACTCTACAGCTTTTCTAGTAGAGCAATAAATTATACCAGAATCTTTAGGATACTTTTTCCTTATATAATTTTTTACAAAGTTATCCTTGTTACCTGTTTTAATCACTTCATAATATAAGTTTGGCCTATCAAAGCCTATTATAGACTCTATAGGGTTTCTTAATCCTATTAATTTCTTGATTTCCTCAATAACTTCCTTGGTAGCTGTAGCAGTGTAACATGCAACCCTAGGTCTTATGGAAAAGGAATTAATAAAAGCAGGGATTTCCCTATAAGAAGGCCTAAAATCATGGCCCCATTGTGAAATGCAGTGAGCCTCATCTATAGCGATTAGTGATATGGTTAGTCGATTTATTTGATTGATGAATGAGAATGTGTTTAAACGTTCAGGAGCTACATAGATAATTTTATATTTTCCTTCTTCTATTTCCCTTAACCTATAGTTAAATTGATCTTCCTCAAGTGTACTATTTAAAAATGTAGCTGGAATTCCTAACTCATTCAGAGAATCAACCTGGTCCTTCATTAGAGAAATAAGAGGTGAAACAACTATGGTCATACCTTCTAGAAGCACAGCAGGTAATTGATAGCAAAGGGATTTACCACCAGCAGTTGGCATGATACCTAGAGCATCCTTTCCGGCCAATATCCCTCTTATTAGATTTTCTTGTCCATTTTTAAAATCAGTGTATCCAAAGTATATCTTAAGTGCTTGATAAACTTTCATTTCCCCACCTCCATAGTAATTCTATCTCTTTAGATTTGGAATATCAAGAAAAAGCTTTAGTTTAACCTTATACTAATAAATACTTATATTATGGGTATATAAAAGACTAAGATATATATGAAAGGGGATAAGTATGAAAAAAGTAGCTATATTAATAGAAAATCTATTTGATGAAAGGGAACTTATTTACCCATATTTTAGGTTGCTAGAAGAAGGGTATGAAGTTCATCTCATAGGTAGTGAAAAGGACACTATTTACACTTCCAAATCTGGGCTTACAGAAAGAAGTACCCACTCATCTAAAGGAGTTCAGGCAAAAGACTATGATGGAGTTGTTATTCCAGGTGGTTTCTCACCTGACAATATGAGAAGGTGCAAGGCTACTTTAGATTTTGTAAAGGAAATGGACAAAGATAAGAAACTGATTGCAGCTATATGTCATGGACCATGGATGATGGCTTCCTCTTGTGATTTAAAGGGTAAGAATATTACTTCATTTTATTCAATAAAAGATGATTTAATCAATGCAGGGGCAAACTATATAGATGAAGAAGTAGTTGTTGATGGAAATCTAATTACCTCTAGGACACCTAAGGATTTGCCAGTTTTTTTAAGAACTATAATCCAGGAATTGGAAAAGTAGAAAAAAAGGTTTGGAAACAAAAAATGTTTCTAAACCTTCTTTTATTTAGTCTCAAATGCTATCCCTATGGTATTAGGTCCACAGTGGCTAGATATGGTACAGCTGGCAGTGGATATATATATTTCTTTAAATTTAATATGTTTCAATATTTCCTTCCTTGCAAGATCTAAATATTCTTCTTTCAATCCAGAATGCACCAAAAATATATGATCCTCATTTATATTATCAATACTAGTAAGTTTATCACATATATATCTTTTAATGGATTTTTCTAAAGAACCCTTATACTTACTACCCACTGACATGGTTCCAGACTGATTGTCTACATTGATAACTGGCTTGATCTTTAATAAATTGGCACCTAGGGAGGTGAGTTTGGAACACCGTCCACCAGCCTGTAAAAACTCCAGGGTATCCAGCAAAAAGCTCATATGTATTTTTTCCCTATGATTTTCAAGTTCTTCCACTACTTCCTTGGCACTCAGACCTTTATCTATAAGATGTCTAGCCTTTAAAACCAGAAGCCCTGAACCGGTAGATAAATTTTGTGAATCCAAGGCATAAACCCCAGGAAAGTCTCCGGCAGCGATTTGACAATTATTATAAGCGCTGGTTAGGCTAGAAGCAAGATTTATATGGATTATCTCTCTGCCATTCTCCTTTAGCTCCTTAAAATACTCCACATATTGAGCCAGGTTTATAGCAGCAGTTTTTGGTAAGATTCCCTTGTCCTCATATATTTTAAAAATATCGGAAGGTTTTATATCGATATTATCCCTATAGGCCTTGTTGTCTATAATAACCGTATAGGGATGAAGGCTTACATTAAGAAGATCAATAAGTTCTCCGTTTAAATCAGCAGTATTATCAGCACTAAGTATAATGTTTTGCATTTAACTTCTCCTTTAATTCACCATGTAAGAATAATTTAACTTGGGATATTGCATAAAGATAATAATAACCAAGAAAACAACTCTTGTCAACAATACTAGAAAGTAATACTTGAAAGTAAAAATATTTAGAAAATAATATGATTTGGAAAATTTGGAGTTTAGTATAAGAAAAAAGGGTATAATTATTATAAGAAAAAATTTATAGGATTATGAGGAAAAGATAAACTTAATTGGAGGTATAAAATGGCAAACGTAATTATTTATTCAACCCAGACCTGACCCTGGTGTACAAGGGTAAAGGATTACCTAGATTCAAAGAACATATCATACACTGACTATGATGTGGCAAAAGATTTCAACAAAGCAGTTGAAATGGTAAGTAAGTCAGGTCAACAGGGTGTTCCCGTACTAGATATCGATGGTAGCATTGTAGTGGGGTTTGACCAAAATAAAATTAATGATTTATTAGGCTTGTAAATAATGTTTAAAGATGTAATTCCCAAATGTTGGGATTACATTTTTAAATTTTATGAATAATTTTCAAAGAACCTGGGTATTAGATAAGGTAAATATTTACATTCAATACACAATCAAAATTCAAGGAGGACACTATGAAAAAGAGACTTACTTTTGTTTTATTACTTACTATAATTTTAATAATTACAGTAGGTTGCAGTGGAGGCAAGGCTAGTTTTAAGGATGGGCATTATGATGCAAAAAGTGAAGAAGATGACAATGGCTATAGTTCAACTATAGATATAGTTGTAAAGGATGGAAAGATAGATTCTGTTGTATATGATGAACTAGATGAAAATGGTGGCAAGAAATCTGAAGATGAAGATTATGCAAGTCTCATGAAGGATGTATCAGGAACAACACCAGCAGAAGCCTATGAACAACTAGAAAATGCCCTAGTAAAGACACAAAACCCAGACAAGATAGACGCAGTTTCTGGAGCTACAGGATCCTCAGAAACATTTAAAAAACTTGCTAAAGAAGCCCTTGATAAGGCCAAATAAGGCTAATTAAACAAGGGGTCAGGCTTGAATTGCTGAATAAGTCAATTTAATTTAACAATTCAAGTCTGACCCATTTTTTTTACATAATTTTAAAAAACTTCCACATGATATATATGAAATTAATATATCAAGGAGGCTAGATTTATGGATTTGAAAAATATAATTGAGAAAAGAAAAGTAAAAGATGGAAAACACAGCCTAGTTCTAGAAGTTAAGCTAGATGATTTTAAAAGGTTTGATTCAGAGTTCTCTGATGAGCTGGGTGCCCAGATAGTAAACCAACATCTCTACAACAATTCTGATGATGGAAGAGCAACAAATGTAACCGTGGAACTACCAGACAAGAACAAGATTGTAAGAATATATTCAGATATATCATATGAAGGAAACGACCACACCAACTACGGAATCCATTAAAACCCTGTCCCATAAAACCACCCATGCATCTGTAGGGGGTGACGACCCTGTCACCCCTCCAACCCGAAACTTAATCCCGAATTCTGTAGGGGCACACCTATGGTCGCCCGCCGACCCAGAACCTTAATCCCGAATTCTGTAGGGGCGTACCTCCGGTCGCCCGCCGACCCCAGTCATCTCGACCCAAATACCCTAGGGAACAAGCCCCGTCTTGTTCCGATGATCTCCCCCCTTCAAAGAAAGGTGCGGAAGGACACAGGGGTACCTTCCCTACAAAAACAAAAATCATCCATGCATCTGTAGGGGTTGACGACCCTGTCACCCCGCCGACCCAGAACTTAACCCTGAACCTTGTAGGGGCGCACCTCTGGTTGCCCGCCGACCCACAAGCCTGATCCCAGTCATCTCGACCGAAGTGGAGAGATCTCCTCCTTTGACCCCAAAGCCCGACCCCACCCTCCATAAAATTCTTCTATTATAAAAATATTTATATGAAATTACCAACCAAATGTGATAGAATATAATGGTAAAACTATGAATATACAATGGAGGTAATCAATTTGGATCTTAAATCAAAAATCAGGGTAATAGAAGACTTTCCAGTGGAAGGAATCAGTTTTAAAGATATCACCACCCTTATAAAAAATAAGGATGCTTTTAAATACGCAGTAGATACAGTAGTAGAAGACCTAAAAGATAAAAATGTAGATTATATCGTAGGGCCAGAAGCTAGAGGCTTCTTATTTGGGGCAGCAGTAGCCTATGCTTTAGGTGTAGGATTTATCCCAGTAAGAAAACCTGGAAAACTTCCAAGCAAGATAGCCAGCTATGACTATGAACTAGAGTATGGTATCAACACCCTAGAGATACATACAGATGCCATAGAGGCAGGAGAAAGGGTAGCTATAGTAGATGACCTACTAGCAACAGGAGGAACAGTACTTTCTACAGCCCACCTAATCGAAAAACTAGGAGGTCAAGTAGTAGCCATGGAATTCCTCATAGAACTAGAATCCTTAAAAGGAAGGGAGAAACTTAAAAACTACTATACAAGATCCCTAGTAAAATACGAAAAATAGAAAAGTCAAACCAAACCCCTATCAGCTAGGGGTTTTTTTTACAATTTCAACTGAAATACGCCTACAATGTTTTCGTCTTATTTTAGGTTAGGGAGGTAAACCAAGGTGCACCTCTAGTACGTTTATGGAGTTTATTATTTTACAATATTCCTAACTAATGGTAAAATATTTATGATTATTTAATATATAGAAAAGAAAGGAAGATTTTTATGTCCAAGATAGAATTTAAGGCTGAGTCTAAAAGATTGTTAGACTTGATGATTAATTCAATTTATACCCATAAGGAAATATTCTTAAGGGAATTAATCTCCAACTCTAGTGATGCTATTGATAAGCTTTACTATAGGGCCATCAAGGATAAGACTATGGATGTAAACAAGGAAGACTTGTTTATAAAGGTGTTTGTAGACAAACAAAATAGGACTCTTAGGATAGTAGACAATGGTATAGGTATGTCTAGGGAGGAGTTGGAAGATAATCTAGGTACCATAGCCAAGAGTGGGTCTTTTGCCTTTAAAAATGAAAATGAACCTATGGATAACCTGGATATTATAGGTCAGTTTGGGATTGGTTTTTATTCTGCTTTTATGGTGGCTGATTTTGTATCTGTTGAATCTAGGGCCTATGGAAGTGATAAGTCTTATGTATGGGAATCTGATGGCATGGATGGCTTTACCATCAATGAAGCTTCCAAGGAGGATCTAGGTACTGAGATTATTTTGAAGATTAAGGAAAATTCTGAGGATGGAAACTATGATGAATTCCTTGAAGAATACAGGATTAAAAGTATCATCAAGAAGTATTCCAACTTTATCAGGTATCCAATTAAGATGGATATAGGTAAATCCAGGTTAAAGGATGGGTCTGAGGATGAATATGAAGACTATATAGAAGAAGAAATAATCAACAGTATGGTTCCTATATGGAGGAAGAATAGGAATGAACTGAAGGATGAAGACTATGAAAACTTCTATCAGGAGAAGCACTTTGGCTTTGATAAGCCTGTCAAGCATATTCACCTGTCTATGGATGGTTTGGTAAGCTATAATTCTATTCTCTTTATACCTAGAAGTGCTCCCTATGACTTCTATACCCAAGAGTATGAAAAAGGCCTAGAGTTGTATTCTTCTGGTGTCTTGATTATGGACAAGTGCTCTGATTTACTGCCTGATTATTTTGCCTTTGTTAAGGGTGTGGTTGACTCTGAAGACCTATCCTTAAATATCTCTAGGGAGATTCTCCAGCATGATAGGCAGCTGAAACTTATAGGCAAGAAGATAGAGGAAAGAATCAAGGAAGAGCTAGAATCCTTGATGGAGAACTCTAGGGAAGACTATGAAGAGTTTTATGAAAGTTTTGGTAAGCAGCTTAAGTATGGAATCTATAGTGATTTTGGTATGAATAAGGAAGTCCTTCAAGACCTTATACTTTTTTATTCCTCTAAGGAAAAGAAAATGGTTAGTTTGAAGGAGTATGTCGATTCTATGGGTGAAGAGCAAAAATACATCTACTATGCCTCTGGTGAGTCTGTAGAAAGAATTGACAAATCACCCCAAGTTGAGTTGGTCAAGGATAAGGACTATGAAATCCTTTATCTACTGGATGAGATAGATGAGTTTGCTATAAAGATGCTAAACCAATATAAGGACAAGGAATTTAGGTCTGTTGCTAGTGAAGAACTAGGTATAGATAATGAAGATAAGGAAGAACTAGAAGAAAAGGCTAAGGAAAACAAGGACCTTTTTGCCTCCATGAAAGACTACCTAGGGGAGAAAATTAAGGATGTGCGACCTTCAAAAAGACTAAAAAACTATCCTGTTTGCCTAAGTAGCCAGGGTGAGCTTTCTATAGAGATGGAAAAGGTCCTTAGGTCTATGCCAAACAATCCTGAATTAGAAGCAGAAAAGATCCTGGAGATAAATATTCACCATGATATTTTTCAAAGTCTCAAGGAAGCCTATGAGGAGGACAAGGATAAATTCAACCTTTATACGAGGCTCTTATATGACCAGGCTTTATTAATAGAAGGCCTGCCAATAGAGGATCCTGTTGACTTTTCCAACAATATTTGCAAATTGATGTAATTTATATTTTCTGCTTGAATTAGGTCAATAAAAGTACTATAATTAGATTGTGTAAAAATATACTTATGGTAAGGGGGAGAAACAATGAAAGCTCGTATAGAAGCTGATGATTGTATAGCTTGTGCATTATGTGAGGAGATTTGCCCTGAAGTTTTTGTACAAGGGGATGATGTAGCTGAAGTAATAGTAGATACAGTTCCTGTTGACGCAGAGGATTGTGCTAGAGAAGCTGCTGATGAATGTCCAACAGATGCTATAATCATAGAAGACTAGATATAAAAACAACTGCCCAGGCAGTTGTTTTTTTATAATTTTTTTTTTAGGATTTCTTCATTTATTGTAAAGATGAATTCTTTCAACGGACCACAAGTTGGTCAATGGGCACTACCAAATACTATGATTTCTTTCATCCTTAGACCTCCTAAATTTTCTTATTAATTGATAAATCTTAATATGTTTGGTAAATATAGTAAGATAAGGGCAAGTATACTTGCTGACCAAAATATAATCTTGCTGCTTTTACCTGAATTCTTCTTTTCTATAATACTATAAGACTTATAGATTAGCAGACCTGTAAGAAGAACGAATAATGGTTTGTACTTAGTCATATTTGAAAAATAAGCGCTACCTATTGTCCCTAGACCTAGGGTTGCCAGTATAAGTCCCCCACTTCAGCAAAGGGCAGCAAAGGCTGCTGTAAATATAGATAAGATGCTTAGGATTTTTCCCTTCATTATGACACCCCCTAGCTTGTATATATAATAGTATTTATAGGCCTATAAATCAAGTGAAAGAAGTTAATTCAGATTTTATTAGCGGGCCTTGATATAAATGTGGTATAATTTTAAATAGTTTATTGACGATTAAGTTTGTCAGAATAATTGGAGGTCTTTTAATGTTAGCAAAATTTTCTGTGAAAAAACCCTTTACAATAGTTGTGGCTGTTGTCATGGTCCTGATTCTAGGGTCCATTTCTTTTATAAATTTACAAACTGATCTATTGCCTGATATTGACTTACCCTATCTGGTTATTTCAACCACCTATCCTGGGGCTAGTCCTGAAGAGGTTGAAACTATAGTAACTAGGCCTATAGAGCAGGTTGTTGCAACTGCAAGTAATATAAAAAACATTTCTTCTGTTTCCAGAGACAATTCATCTCTGGTTATTTTAGAATTTAACAATGATGTAAATATGGATTCAGCAATTATTGAAATAAATAGTGGGCTTGA
>CAZFIO010000069.1:0-10670 GCA_964519585.1 uncultured Tissierellaceae bacterium | reverse complement strand
TCCATAATACTATTTGCCCTATCTTTGGCATCATCAAGTATTTTTTCCACCAAATTCTCTAAATTTGACATCTTTTCACATCCTTAGCATTTTAAAAGTTGACGGCATTTAGTAGGATTATAGATATAACAAAGGCTAATAATGCATATGTCTCAACCATTACGGCATAGATAACGCCCTTAAAGAAATGGTCTTCATTTTTTGCTAGTATACTAATACCGGCTGCTGATACTCTACCTTGATAAACAGCTGACATCAAGCCTACTATTCCTACAGGTAGGCAAGCAGCAAATAGATATAAGCCCTCTGCAATCCCCATATTAGAATTTAGCTTTGCCATTACAAATAGGCCTATAACAAATCCATAAAGCCCTTGAGTTCCTGGTAGTAACTGAAGTATTAAGGATTTACCAAACTTTTCTGGCTCTTCTATTACTAATCCAGAAGTGGCCTCACCTACTATTCCTATTCCCTTGGCTGAACCTACACCTGAAAGAAGAACTGCCAAGGATGCACCAAGTCCTGCGAAAAATATTCCTCCGTAGTTTACAAAGAATTCTGATAAAGTCATTTAAAAACTCCTCCTTACTTATTTTAAATTAATATATTTTGTATTACTCCTAAATTGCTTAAATCTAACCCCTCCACCTTCGTAGAATTTTCCGAAGAACTCTACAAAAGTAAGTCTTATAGTATGAACATATGCTGATAAGATGGATAGACCAAAATTAAAGGCCTGGCCAATTATAAAAATAATTGCCCCAAAAAATATACCTATAGGCCCACTTTCGGCTGCCATACCTGCCATAAGGTTTATAGAACTAGCTATAAATCCTCCCGACAAGCCTAGGGCCATAAGCCTTGAGTAGGAAACAAAGTCCCCTATATAGCCGGATATGCCATATAACTCATAAACTCCTCCAGCCAGTCTTCCACCTATATTTTTTGCATCTCTAGCACCAAATAAGACTATGCCTGCCATACCAATTATCATCATAAGCAAGGATATGTTCTTTATGACTAGTGGTATGTCTATAACCATAGCTAGTAAGAAACCTATAGAGCCTAAAAGGGCTAAGAACCAGAATCCTACATCATATAGGGCATCTAGAGGCCTTCCATCTCTTATGCTCATGTAAGCATTTATAGCTAGGCCATAAAATATATGGAAGATTCCAAAGATTATGGAAAGAACTAGCAAACTATTGTATTCCTCTGCAGGATTTATTAAGGCCTTAATAGGTGAAGGAACTATTCCCCCAAAAATTGACCCATATACAAGTCCCCAAGCCATTACTGAATAGCTTAAATAGTGGAAGAATTTTAAAAATTTTCTACTTCCATCATTTAAGTTAAACATTTTTAAGGCTATAAAGGTTCCTATTAACATGATTAATCCATAGCCAAAGTCAGCACCCATCATGCCAAAGAAAATTAAATAAAAGGGTGTCAAAAATGGGGTAGGATCTATCTCATTGTATTTAGGCAGTGAATACATTTCTGTCAATGATTCAAAGTTCTGATTAAATTTAGAGTTCTCAAGAAGTACAGGCACATTTGGATCATCTAATTCTGCATCTTCAATATTTATATAATAAGCATCCTCTAAAGTCTCATCAATTAGACTTTTAAAAGCATCTTTTTTATCTGTAGGGATATATCCCCTTATTAGATTTACCTTTTCAGTAGTTACAAAGTTTTCTGAAGTCATAAGCTTTAATTTTTTATTCATTAAATATTCATATACTATTTCAAATTCTGGTAGATTTCCAGATAAACCTTTAATTGACTCAAGTATATCTTCGCCCTTAAGTTTTAACTTATCCAAAGAATCATCAATTAACTTGATTTCTTCCTCAGGGGTTTTGGTACCACTTAATTTTATCCGTGAAAATCCATTATTTCTTAGTATCTCATTGAAGGTATCAACTTCTTCCTTCCAAGTCACTCCATATATATAGGAGCTATCCTTGTCATCAGATATTTCCTCAACATAAGTAAGGCTTAAAGATAACAAAGCATCATCAAAGCTAGCTTTCATCTTTTTTGGTATGGTACCCATGAATACCTCTAACTGTTTAAAATTATCAAGTTCCTCAATAGGATACCTAAGCCTCTTCCAAAGTAGTAACTCATCCCTATTCTCTTCTAGACTTTTAGATTTAGAGTTAACATCATCTAATCCCAGGGTCAATTCCCTTAATCTTTCATAAGTCGGAATATAATCAATATTTTTAGCCTTTTCCTCTAATTCTTCAAACTCTAGGGTATCTAGCCCCTTAATCATAGCCTTTATCCCAGTTTCCTTTTCATAATACTTGGATAATACTTCTATAGCATATTTGACCTTGGAGATTTCTTCATCAACCTCTCCTATGCTTTCAGGAATACTTACAGGCTCAAGCCCTTCCTCCAATAAACTTTCATCAGGATTATTAAAATGAACATATCCAAAATTTTGAAGCCTTCCAAGAAGCTTATCCCTTTCAGAATCAAAGGCAAGTAAAGAAAAACTGCTCATTTTAACTATTGCCATTTACATTCACAATCCTCTCAATAATAATGTTTGCTGCACTTTCTAATCTAGCATCATCCATATTTAGGATTTTCTCTGACTCTTCTTCACCCTTCTTAATTATTGGCATTGATATATTTTCTCCTTCTAACAATGCTTTTTCTCTTAACTCTTTGGCCTCATTGTTTGCAAGGGCCATGATTTCCTTGAATTTTTCTTCAGCCAAAAGCTGTGCCTCTTTTTTCAAATTCCTGGAAGCTTCAGCCGCCTCTTTCAAAATATTGTTGGCTTCTTCTTCTGCCCTTCGTATTTCATCAATTGCTTCCTTCGCCATATAATCACCACCTTTTTCTATAAGCTATATTCAGTTCTTTGGGCCAATAAAGTCTTGCCCCCACTTAAAAATTATTTATTTAATTTTGTGGATACTTTTAATAAATAGAATAAACCAGAAACCCCACCTAGGATGGTTAAAATAGTGGTAGCGATTCCTTTTAGATTTAGACTCTTGTCTAAATACTTGCCTAAAAAGAATCCTATTAAAACGGGAGTAATTACAGAAAAGCTAATTCGAATAACCAAGGAAAATGCCTTAAGATCATCTTTAAGAATATTATTTTTCTTCACTAAAACCACCCCATTTGCAATTTTTTCACCTATCCTATTATATTTTTGTATAGCATTCAACTATATCAGTTTATCAAAACATATTATAAATATCAAGGGACAATGTCACTTATTGTTGTAATATATAGAAAATTCAAACAAGTAAAAATTAGGTCCCCTGGTTTTTTATAGGTTTGAGTTAGTTTCTATCCTTTTTAAAGTTTTAGGCTTTTATAGGCTTTTTATTCATTATCTTTACCTTTATTTTATATCTTTATCTTCATAATCCTTATATAAAAAAGACAGGTTTAAACCTGTCTTTATATCTTATTTTGTTCCAAATAACCTATCCCCTGCATCTCCTAGCCCAGGGACTATATACTTGTGTTCATTTAGTTTCTCATCAATTTCCCCTACATAAATTTCTATATCTGGATGTGCCTCCTCCAGTAGACGTAAGCCTTCTGGAGCAGCTATCAAGCCAACGAACTTAATGTTTCTAGCCCCTTTTTGTTTTAAAAAGTCTATAGCTGCCACTGCTGAACCTCCAGTTGCAAGCATAGGGTCAAGGACTATCAAGGTCCTTTCATGAATATCCTCAGGAAGTTTGCAATAGTACTCAACTGGTTGGAAGGTTTCTGGATCCCTATAAAGCCCTATATGTCCAACCCTTGCAGTAGGGATTAGGCTAAGAATACCATCAACCATACCTAGACCAGCCCTTAAAATAGGAACAATACCCACCTTTTTCCCTGCTATAACTTCAGATTTCATTTTTCTTATAGGTGTTTCTATCTCAACTTCCTCTAGTTCCATATCCCGGGTTACTTCATATCCCATCAACATGGCAACTTCAGAAACTAATTCTCGGAATTCTTTTGAACCAGTATTTTTATCCCTGATAAATGTTAACTTATGCTTAATAAGTGGATGGTCCATAACGACTACTTTTCCCATAAACAAACTCCTCCTTTGTAATATCATATAAAATTATATCATGATGAGGCAAATAAAACACATAAAATTTGAAAATACTAGAAGTTTTACTCCAACTTGCCTATCCTTAAGGCGTGTCTTCCCCCCTGGAATTTGCTTTCAAGATAGGTCCTAACTATTTCTAAGGCCAAACCTACACCTAAAACCCTTCCACCTAAAGCAAGGACATTGGCATCGTTGTGTTCCCTACTCATTCTAGCAGAATATGTATCGCCACATAGGGCACATCTTATACCCTCTACTTTATTTGCGGCAATAGAAATCCCTATTCCTGTACCACAAATAACAATTCCCCTGTCCACTTCTTGATTTACTACTGCTTCTCCAACCTTACTTCCAAAATCAGGATAATCTACGGAGTCTGTGGAGTAGGTTCCATAATCTACATATTCCACCCCTTGCTCCTTAAAAAATTCCTTAATAGCCTCCTTTAAATCATATCCCCCATGATCACTACCAATACCAATTTTCATATATACCATCCTTTCTTTGAACAATAGACAAGCAATGGTCTAGCAATGGGCAAGCAATTGCCTAGCGATTGTAAAAACTTTTATCACCTAACTCCCAGCTTAAAACTTCAATCTCTTTACAGGCTAGTAATCTTATGGTCATTGCTTTTGCTATAGTTTGACTATAGTTTGACTATCGCTTGACTACCGCTTGTCAATTGCTTGACTATCGTTAATTATCCTCTCCACTGCCCTATATATCTCATCCCTGGCCTTGATATAATCATCTATATCCATACCATAGGGGTCTTCTATATCTTTTCTTATCCCATGGGCGTAATCATTTAAAATAAATACCTTGTTTTTAATATGGGGATAAAATGAAATAAGACTATCCCTGTGTCCTTTGGACATGGTTAGAATTAAATCAACTTCCTCAATTAAGTCCCTGTCAAGGGAGCTGGAAATATGATTAGAAATATCTATATCTATATCCTTCATTGCATCTATGGCATTTTTAGCTGGGCCTGACCCATCCATAGCAAAAATACCAGCAGATAATGCCACAAAGTCCAAGTTTTTTTTCTTTCCCAATTCATTTAGGATACCCTCTGCCATGGGACTTCTGCAGGTATTGCCAGTACATACAAATAAAATCTTCATTTAACCACCCCTATGTTTCTATAATCTTTCCACCAGAAGCCTTGATAAGTCTATTCATTATAGCTGTACCAATATTATCCAGATCTATTCCTTCGGCCAAAATTATATCAATATCCTCATTATCAAATTCCCTAATAATATCAAATAAGTTTTCTGCTATGGTTTCCTGTTCCTCCCTAGAACCCATCACCTTGACTAGTCCCTTTTTATAATCACCTGCAGTCTCCCTTGTAGCCATAATACCCACTTTCATCTTTCTTTCAACAAGATTCTCCACTTGTCTTTTTATTTCTCCTACAATACTATCCATCTGGCCAGTAAAAAGTAGCATTTCTGATTTCGGTGCATAATGTCTATATTTTTGTCCTGGAGACTTAGGTGTTTCTTCTTGGTTTATTATAGACTTGTCTTGTTTTACACTTGGAATTATATTTTTTAAGTCTTCAAAGGTTACTCCCCCTGGCCTAAGTATAGTAGGATAGTTGCTAGAAAGGTCTAAGACTGTAGATTCTAATCCTACTCCTGTTCTTCCTCCATCTATAATCATTTGAATTTTACCTGACATATCATCAATCACATGGCTTGCCCTAGTAGGGCTGGGTCTTCCCGATAGGTTTGCAGATGGTGCAGCTATTGGAGTTTTTGCCATCCTTATTAGGGCCAGGGCAATTTGATTTTTTGGCATTCTTATAGCTACACTATCTAAACCAGCCGTGATTATATCTGGAACAATAGAATTTTTTTTAAATACAAGGGTAAGTGGGCCAGGCCAAAATTCTTCCATTAGCTTGTGGGCTTCTTCTGGAATCTCCATTACTAAAGGATATAATTCCTCCAAGGAGGAGATATGTAGTATTAAGGGATTATCACTAGGCCTTCCCTTGGCCTTGTATATCTTTTTTACAGCCTCCTGATTTAGACCATCAGCTCCAAGACCATAGACAGTTTCAGTAGGAAAAGCAACAAGCTCTCCATCTCTTATAATCTTTCCTGCTTCCTTTATTAAATTTATATCTATATTTTCTTCATTTATTGTAATAATTTTAGTTCTCATAATTTACTCCCTCTTTTAAACGATAGTTAAACAATGGTTGAACGATAGTTTAACTATCGTTCAACAATAGTAACTTAGGTCGAGCTTCTGAGTATAATCCATCTAGTTAGGAAGGTCAGGGTCTTGCTTGGCTCCTGCCCAATTATATAAAAATGAAGAGGATATATCCCTCCCCATTTCTTAATCATTTTGTTTTAGTTTTTCTGCCTGGTCGGTGGTGATTAGGCTTTCTATAATTTCATCTAGGTCTCCGTCTACCACTGCATCTAGCTTATGCAGGGTGAGGTTAATCCTATGGTCAGTTACCCTGCCCTGGGGGAAGTTATAGGTTCTTATTCTTTCTGACCTGTCTCCTGTTCCAACCTGTCCCTTCCTATCTGCTGCTATTTCATTGGCCTGGTCAGTAATCATCTTGTCGTATATCCTAGTTTTTAGGATTTTCATTGCCTTTTCCCTATTTTTTATCTGGCTTCTTTCATCCTGACAGGCCACAACAATTCCTGTAGGTAAGTGGGTAATTCTTACTGCTGAGTCTGTGGTGTTTACATGCTGGCCTCCTGCACCTGATGACCGATAGATATCTATCTTTAAATCCTTTTCTAGTATGTCAATATCTACATCTTCTGCTTCTGGTAAAACTGCCACTGTGGAAGTAGATGTATGAATCCTACCGCTAGATTCCGTTTCTGGCACCCTTTGCACCCTATGAACACCAGATTCAAATTTTAACCTACTATAGGCACCCTTACCCTTAATCATAAATATTACTTCTTTAAAACCACCTATACCAATTTCATTGGTACTCATTAGCTCAATCTTCCAATTGTTTCTTTCTGCATATCTGGAGTACATCCTGAAAAGCACACCTGCAAAGAGGGCCGCTTCATCTCCACCTGCTCCACCCCTGATTTCCACAATAACATTTTTATGGTCGTTGGGGTCCTTGGGAATCAAGAGGACCCTTAGTTCCTCCTCTACATTGGCCATGGCATCTTCCAATTCTTTAACTTCATCCTTAACCATTTCCCTCATATCATCATCAAGTTTTTCATAAAGCAACTCTTTTGCACCCTCAAGTTCTTCATTGATAGTGGTATATTCCCTATATTTATTGACTATAGGTTCAATATCTGCATGCTCTTTCATAACTTTTTGCCATTCTTGAAGGTCATTGATTAGGTCAGGATCCATCATCCTATCAGTTAATTCTTTATATTTCTTTTCAATAAAATCCAATTTATCTAACATATAATTACCTCCGGTTTAATCAGTTGGTCAGTTGGTCAGATGTCAGTTGGTCAGGAAAAACCCTTTATCTCTAGGGGGCTTCTTTTAGGACCCCTGCTTTTTGCCTATAAACTTCCCCAAAGCTATGACCCTAATCCTGTCCCCTGACTAACTTTCTAACTGTCTAACTGAAACTTTAAGTCTTTGACTTAAGGTTTTTATTATAAATTACTGAAACTATTATACCCAATAATACCATGTATATGGGGCTTATTTTGAAAAAGATTAGTATTAGGGTTGCCAAAAATGCAAATCCTAAAGCTATGTAGCCTAGGTATGATTTATATACCAGCCTATATAGGGCTGAAAATATTAGGGCAACCACTGCAGGTCTTATACCCATAAAGACTTTTTCAAATATGATATTGTCCCTAAAGTATGAAAAAAACCTAGCTATAATTAATATGGTGATAAAGGATGGCAGGACTGTACCTATGGTTGAAACCAGGGCACCTAAAAACCCCTTAATCTTGTAGCCCACAAATATACTGGCATTTACAGCTATAGGCCCAGGAGAAGATTGAGCTACAGATATTGTATCTACAAATTCCTCGTCCTTGATCCATTTGTTTTTATTTACTACTTCTTCCTGTATTATTGGAATCATGGCAAAACCTCCACCAAAGGTAAAGGCGCCAATTTTTAAAAAAGTTAAAAACATTTTTAATAGCATCCTATCCCTCCTAGTAAAGTATTATCCCTAGTAATCCTGCAATGATAATCCCATATATAGGATTTAGTTTCTTAAATGTAACAAGGTAAAATAATCCTAAACCTATAAATATGGATTTTATATCCACTAGACTTGTCCTAGCTACTGTCACACCTGCAGCCCCTATAAGTCCTAGGACCATGGGCCTTATACCCTGGAAGACCCAATCTATGTAGGGGGAATTCCTAAATTTGTTTAGGGATAAAAATATTAGACTTATAACTATAAATGAAGGTATAACAACAGCTAGGGTAGCCACCAAGGCCCCAAAAAAACCTGCAACCCTATAGCCCACAAAGGTTGCTGCATTGATCGCAATTGGACCTGGAGTCATTTCAGAAATTGCAAATATATCCACAAATTCTGTAGCAGTCATCCAAGAGTTTGTTTTTATTACAGCCTCTTCTAAGAGTGGAAGCATAGCATAGCCTCCACCAAAACTAAAGGCCCCTATTTTGAAAAATGTAGTAAATAATCGTATAAATACAGACAATTTTTACTCCTTCCTATTTCCATCTACCCGCTATAACCCTATAGTAGTCTTGAAAATCTTTCAATTTTTCAATATGATAGTACCCTTCCTTAAGCATTATTTCGCTTACCTGCTGACTTTGATTGTAGCCAATCTCATAGGCTAAGAGTCCGTTTTTATATAGGAAGTTTTTAGCATCCCTTGTAATCTTTCTATAAAAATCCAAACCATCACTTCCACCATCTAAGGCTGATAAGGGCTCAAAATCCTTTACATCTTTTTGTAAGTCTTCTATATCTTTTGTTTTTATATAGGGTGGATTAGACACTATAATATGAAACTTTTTCTTAGGATCAACTTTTTCAAATAAATTGCTTTGGAAAAAATATATATTATCCAAGCCTAAACTTTCCTTGTTTTTATTGGCAAGGCTAAGAGGTTTTTCATATAGGTCTATACCGTAGACTTCAATGTTTGGGAATTCTTTTGCAAGGCTTAGGGATATGGCTCCACTTCCAACCCCTATATCCAAAAGGGATATTTTTTTACCCTTATGGTTTTTATTAATCTCTTTTATAATATATTCCACCAAAATTTCTGTATCTGGTCTAGGAATTAGGACCCCTTCTTCTATATGAAGATCCAAACCCATAAATTCCTTTTCTCCTAATAAATAGGACATTGGATATCCTCTAGCCCTTTTTTCCACAAGAACCATAAATTCATTAGCTAATTCTTCGGAAACTTTCTCCTGACCATGGGTATATATATAAACCTTATCCTTATCTAGGAGTTTTGATAAAATTAATATAGACTCTAAAATAGGATTTCCATAAGGTATACCTTTCATTAGAGCCCTGGACTTCTCCAATAATTCATTTATTACCATAGGCCTTCATCCCTATTTTCAGGGATTACAGGTAGAAGGGCCTCTATGGCTACCTGGATTTGTTCATCATCAGGCTCCTTTACTGTAGCTAACTTCTGTATCATTAGACCGGGATAAGACAGGATGTAGCAAAGTTTTGAACTGCTCTTTCCTATAATCCTATTTACCTCGTAAGAAATACCTGCTATAACCGGAAACATTACTATCCTTATTACTACCCTTTGAAGTGGGTTTGGCCAACCAAAGAATGACAGTACAAATATACTTATAATCATTACCATAAAAAGAAAGCTGGTTCCGCATCTTGGGTGGAGTATGGGAAACTTTTTCACATTTTCCACCTTTAGTTCTAAATTGTTTTCATAGCAATGTATGGTTTTATGCTCAGCACCATGGTATTCAAAAACTCTTTTTATATCCTCAAATTTGGAAACCCCTATTACATATATAAAAAAGATAGCAACCCTAAAAAGACCTTCTATTAGGTTTAAGACTATAGGATTTTCAAAGTTTTTCTTAAAAACACTTGTAATAAAGCTAGGCAGTATCATAAATATGACTATTGCCAAGCCTATGGAAATCAATATGGTAAAGAACATTTCCACATCTTCAGCCTTGTCTCCAAATATTTTTTGAGTCCAGCTTTCCTTGCTTGTCTCTTCCTCTTCGAAAAACTCTGCAGAAAACATTAAGGCCTTCATACCTATCATCATGGCTTCCACTAGGGCCACTACTCCCCTAAGAAAGGGTAGTTTGAAAATCTTATATTTACTAGCAAAGGTTTTTATATCCTCCACCTTGACTACTATTTCCTTGTCTGGTTTTCTTACAGCCATGGCTATTTTTTTTGGTCCTCTCATCATGACTCCCTCAATAAGGGCCTGGCCACCTATGCTTGTTTTAAACTGATTCTGATTTATTTTTTCTTCCAATTTAATCCCGACTTTCTGCTTTAAATAAAAATAACTGCAAAAAAAGGTTAGCTGCAATGGCATCTAACCTAGGTTTTGAAGTATTAGTCCAT
>CAZFIO010000068.1:0-10740 GCA_964519585.1 uncultured Tissierellaceae bacterium | reverse complement strand
CCACTATATACTTTCTATATTATCCATAGAATCTTTATATATTTTCATTGTCCAGATAAAAATTTTTTTCCATTCTGGCATATTTAAATCTACAAACGTTTTCACTTATATATAGATGCAAGAACTGTGCCAGGTTTTTAATTTTGCTTGAACCTGATAAATGCTAGCTTCCATCAAATACTTGTCTTTATTATTAGGATACTGTATGAAAAACATACACTTTATCCTGTGAGCCCCTAAAAGCTTCAGGAGATTTTGCCACACTATGTGTGAAAATACTACACTCCTAGCTGGGTCTTTCAATATCAAGCTTTTTCATCCTGTAAATCAAACTTTGTCTGGTAACACCCAGTACCCTTGCTGTTTTTAGTACATTCCAGAAATTCTTGTTTAACTCCTCTATAATTATCTTTTTTTCCATGGAATCTAGCTTATCCTGAAGGTTTATTTGCCTTTCTATTTCTGGCAAACCTTCACTTTTAACCCTCATAATATCCATTATATAGTCAGGTATATTTTCTATTCTCAGAGTATTATCTGACTCATCCACCCTTATCATAAGGTTCTCTATGAAGTGAGATAGCTCTCTAATATTACCTGGCCATGGATGGGTAGCCATTAATTCTCTTAGTTCCAAAGAAACATCTGTTATATTCTTATTCATTATTGAATTATATTTTAATATATAGTATTTGGCTAATGAAAATAAATCATTCCCTCTTTCTATAAGTTTTGGAATATATATATTATAGCCAGAAATCCTATAAAATAAATCTTGCCTTAATTTACCTTCTTCTATAAGTTTATAGGGGTCCTCATTCATGGCACTAACCACCCTGCATTTTATATGGTAAATATCCTTGCCTCCTACCCTTCTAACACTTCTTTCTTGCAAAACCCTTAATAATTTTGTTTGCATACTTAGTGGCATAGAATTTAACTCGTCTAGAAAGAGTGTCCCCTTTCCCGCTTCTTCAAATAATCCTGAAGAATCTACAGCACCTGTATAGGCGCCTCTTACTGAGCCAAAAAGTATACTTTCCAGTAGGTTTTCAGGTATAGCTGAGCAATTGATACCTATAAATGGTTCGGGTTTTCTTTTCCCAAAATTATGTATACTTTGGGCAAAAACCTCTTTCCCAGTACCAGTATCACCAACCAATAGTATACTATTGTCAAGCCAAGCCACAGCTTGGGCTTCCCTAATAACCTTTTTTGTTACTTCACTTGAACCAACTATATCTGCAAATGTATATCTAGTGCCATTGTTTTTTATCTCTTTCTCTTCTGTGTCCATTTGATTGAAATTTCTTTTTAAGTCCGAAATTTCACTTAATAAAGATCTTAGTTTTGTTTCATCCTTACTTATGGAGTAAACACCCCAGGTCTCACCATTGTTTTCTAGAGGTATAGTGCTATAGGTTTTATAAATAGGGTTACCATCATTATAAGCATGGGCCTTGTATCTGTTTATTATTGCTTCTTTACTCTTGAATACCTTCATATGCTCCGACTTTTCAGGATCCATGTATTGATAGGCATCCCAAATCTTTTTTCCTACCATATCGCTTCTACTTCTCTTTTCTAATTCCTCCATAGCCTTATTGTAAATGAGAATCTCCCCATCTTTATTAGTTAATAAGACACCGTCATTTAATGAATCAATTATTGCTTCATAAATATATACCATATCTTTTAAATAATCAGACTGATTTATAGGGTCAAGTGTAAGGAGTTTAAGATTATAGTTTTTAATGTCTACTATTGAAGTCTTGTAATCATTGGCCCCTATAGTAAGCTTATCCTTCTTATATAAATCCGATAACTTCAGTTTAAACAAAGCTTTAAAGTCTAGACCATTGATTGAATCTATTCCTAAACATGATTTCATATCATCACTTATCCATACTAGGTCTTCTTCTTGATTTGAAAATATAGCTAAGGGTCTTATACTTTGAATAAGGTCTCCCAAGAATTTTATATCCACTTAATTTCCCCTCTTTTTTAAAATTTGATACAGGTAACCTTTATATTTATACCCATCTTTTTATATAAGTTTTGAAATAAATGATTAAATTTAATTTATAATTCATCAATATTAAAATAAAGGGGTATTTGTCACCCCATTACTCTTTTATTGAAAGTACTTTTCGTCTTTTCTTGGAAAAAAACAGAACTACAAACACCATAGAAATAATTATTCCCAATATTAAGGAATACTTTAAAATACTAGTACCTTCTTCAAATATACCAATATTTATATAGTCCCCACTAGCCTGAAAAACTATATATTTTCCGTCCTTTTTTGTCTTTACCCTCTTCCAATTATTGTTTTCAAATAAATAGATAGCGTAGTTTTTATTGGTTTTTGGTGGATGGTATCTAATTATATGGCCCTGGTTACCATCATCTGGAATTTCAAGATTCCAGCTTTCTATAGCCTTATCCTTACCCAAAGAGAACTTGGATTCTTTTTCAAGTTTTATTGAATTTTCCTCTTTAAATTTACCTTCTACAAGGAAAATTGCCAGTTCTTTTCTTCTTTCATCACTTTCCAATAGTGTTGTATAAGGAATATATTGGGCACTTACTTTTGTATCAAATACTAAGTTTTCTAGGTCTTTAAGTTCCCATCTACCATAAGCCCCATTTTTATCAGCTATGCTTGGAAAAACATCCTTACTAAAGGAGTCACCATAGTTAAATGACATGGTTTTAATAATCTCTTCTTCTAAAACAAAGTCTAATTTAAAGCTTTTAAAAAGCTCAGGTAAATCCTTAAGATTCATCAGGTCATTGTATGAGATGAATTCTGCCTTACCCTGGTAACTTATACCATCTATCCCTTTTAATACATTGCTTACAAAAAAATTATCTTTTATCCTGCTACCGCTTACTATATTTCCAGCTATTGCTCCCACATAAGCCCCTGACTTATTGATTTTTACCATAGAATAGGAATTGTTTATCTCACCTGCAAGGCCAGCTATTCCGCCTATATAATTTCCACCTTCTAACTCTGCCTTAACATATGAGGACTCTATAGGTCCCTTGGAAGTTCCAGCTATACCCCCAACATAGTGGCCATCTATGCTTTCAATTAAATTTTCAGATATGGCGCCCTTGATATAACCCATCTCCTGATTTCCTGCAATTCCACCAACATTATTTTTCTTGGACTGGATCTTCCCCTTGTTTTCACAATCCATTATAACTACCCTAGCTTGATATACAGTGTCATAGTTAAAGTTGTTTTGAAGTTTTAAATCTTCTTCAGGATCAAGTTCAAATTCTATACCCATGGCTCCTGCAATACCACCTATGCTTATATCACCTTTTATGCTACCATAGTTTATAGAATTTATAACCTTTCCATCTATATATTTATCCACATCTTTACTAGACACGTCTTCATATATTTTCTCCTGATTAAAGGTCATAGAGGATATTTCATCTATAATTCCAAACAAAAGATCCATCATTCTATACATGCTTTCACTTACTCTTTCCATGTCACCTATTAAGATATCTGTCGTTTCACCCATGTCCTTTGTTAAGCTAGAAAACTCTTGAAATATAAGTCTCATAGAAGAAAATAAGCCCTCTCTAGCCTCTTCATATTCTTCATCGAAAATTGGATCATCTGATGGAAATAATTCCTCTAAGTCATCAATATCTAAATCTGGTAATATGTATTCTAAATCCTCAATATTTTCTATACCAACTATATTTTGCCCACCTGGAATTAAACCCTCGATTTTATCTATTAAGACCTTCATATGGGGTTCGATTTTTTTGATTTCTTCATCTATAATTTTCATGGACTTATTCATTTTTTCAGATGTAGTTCTTATTGTATTTAGCATTTTGTTCATATTTCTTTTGAATGGGCCTAACTCCCTTTGCAAGGCCCTTATTTTAGATGGAGGAATTACCTTGTTTATATAGGGCTCCATTTGCCCTGCTATTCCCCCTATATCTTTTCGTCCATTTACTTGACCTGTGTTTATACATTCATTTACATAACCTGATTGCCTCCCAACTATTCCTCCTATGTTGTATCCATGGCTTAGATAGCCTATGGAGCCAATATTTTCAGATTTAGAAATAATCCCTGTGCTTAATCCGGCTATACCTCCTATATCCATAGAGTCAGTAGTAAGGTTAGCAATATTTATAATATCAATACTTATATCTTCCAACTGGATTGGCACTTCTTCCACAGTAGTATTTACACTAGCTGAATTTTTTGAGTTTGTAATAGTTCCTGTATTAAAGCCTACTAGTCCACCAACTTTTGACTCCCCATAAATTACCCCTTTTACCTCAGAGTCTACTATAGAGCCACCTTTCCCATTTATTCCAGCTATTCCTCCAATCGTATCTTTCCCCTTAACATGACCAATAAAAGTAGCGTTTTCAATCCTTCCTTTATTGTAGCCTACAAGTCCACCTATATTGCTCCTATCTCCCTTAGGTGTAACTACCCCCTCCACCTTTAAGTTCCTGATTACACCTTCCTTTTCCAAGTATCTAAAAAGGCCAAAATTTGAACCTTCTTTATTTATTGATAAACCCTTTATAGAATGATTTTGTCCATCAAAATCACCAGAGAATATAGGAATAGGTTCAAACTCCTTGTTTTGTAAATCTATATCCGAATCCAAAACAACTTTTTTATCCTTGGACCATTGGTCAAAGGAAGAATTTTCTGCAAATTGGATTAAATCTTCAGCCGTAGAAATAACAATAGTTGAAGATTTATTCCCCATAACAAGGTTTGTAGGCACCAGTAAAATTGTGATAATAACTATCATGGATATAAAAGCATTAAATTTCCTCATAACTTTTATCCCCCTCTTCTTGACCATTGCCCCTTCTTGGCCTAATCTCTCCCCTTAAGGACCCATCAATTACTGCATCTATTTCTCCCCTTATATAGCCTTGAACCCTACCCGTAACTTGAAGTTTTTCCTTGCTTTCTACCTCAGGCATAGGAATAGTAAGTGCAAAGGATGTTCTCTCTATAAGAATATCTCCAAGATATAAGAGCTGGGGCAATACAAACAAAACTAGTACTAGAGAAATCAGAGTACCCTGGCCTATATAGGTTCCCAAAATAGAAGTAGCCCCATCTGTGGAAATAAAGCCTATAAGATAACCTGCAACAGCAAGTATAGTACCTGATGTTATAATGGTTGGAAAGGCCTGATTCATAGCCTGAATTACAGCCTCCCTCTTATCCATCACTAATTTATTTTCAAAAAACCTACTAGTCATAACTATGGCATAATCAATATTTGCCCCCATCTGTACAGAGGAAACTATCAAAAATCCTAAAAAGTATAATTCCTGATTTCTAATGTAGGGAAAGGAAAAGTTAATCCAAATACTAGCCTGTATAACAGAAATTAAAAGTATTCCCAATCCAAATGATTTGAATGTGATTATTAAAATTACTATTACAAAGAGGACAGAAAGTATACTTATAATTAAATTATCCCTATCAAATGTAGAAGATAGCTCTTGGGCATTAGTAGACTCACCCATTAAGAATATAGAATCATGATCATAGTATTTACCTGCTTCCTTATAAACTCTGTCTACAAAATCAAAGGTTTCTTTAGTTTCCACTGCTAGGTTTGTATATAGTATAAGCCTGCTGTAATGTTGGCCTTCCATTTGGAGTCTGGCATTTTTCAGCTGACCATAATAACCCTCCAACTCACTTATCAATTCTTCATCCAAAGATACAAAGCCCTGTTGAATTTGACCATATAAAAACTCTATCATATCAATAAGTGGCACTCCATAATTACTTACACCACTTACAACCTTACCATAATGTTCATTGTTTAAGGCATAGGCAGAGAAAAGCACCTGGGCTAACTCATGGTCTATATCTACCAATTCCGAAAATTGTCTAGGGCTTAAGTTGTCGGTTAACATATAGCCACCCATAGCCTCAGTATTTGATAAGCCAACAGCCATATCTACTTCTTCCATAGAAGAAAGCCTGTTTAGAAGTTTTTTTTCTATTTCAAAATCCCCAGAAGGAACAATTACTGCAATCACATTGTTATGGCCAAAGTTCTCCTGAATCCTATCTGCTTCCTTCTGTTCTTGACTTAGCCTAAAGGGTCTAATCTCATCCAAAGAAAACCTAAAGGGTAATTTGTTTGACAAAATAAAGGACCCAATTAATAAAATTAAAAAAATAGGTGGCATAATATATCTAGTCTTGATTGCAAATCTACCTATAGCTGAAACTGAGGGAACAAAACTTCTATGATGGGTTTTATCAATCCACTTACTAAACATTACAAGAAGTCCTGGCATTAGGACAAAGACTGATAGCATACTAATTAATATTGCCTTAATCATTACTACAGCTAGGTCAAGACCTATACCAAAATTCATAAATCCCAAGGCTGCTAGGCCACCTACTGTAGTCAAGGAACTAGAAGAAATCTCCGGTATTGCCTTTGATAGGGCCTCAATAGCTGCATTTTTAGCCGATAGATTTTCCCTTTCTTCAGTATATCTATGGGCTAGAATTATTGCATAATCTATGGCTAAAGCCAATTGTAAAACAACTGCAACAGAATGGGATATAAAGGAAATCCTCCCCAATAGAAAATTAGTACCCATATTCAATAAAGCAGCAACTCCAAAGGTTATAAGTAAAACTGGAATTTCTGCATAGGATTTAGAAGAAAATAAGAGGACCAAAACTACTACTATAGCAGCTAAAATCCCAATTATAAGCATATCTTTTTCAAGTTGTACAGCCATATCAAACCCTATGGTGGTAGATATAGAGGAATCAAAAGGCTCAACAATTTCCCTGATTTCCTCCATAGCCTCCAGGCATAAATCTGAATTCTCTTCCCCCTCAAATAGGACTATAAAAAGAGCCGATGAATTCTTGTAGTGGTCTTCAGTATTTTCAAACATTACTGTAGAAACACCCTTTACTTCCTTGAACTCCTCCCCAATCTCCCAGGCATGATTATAGGAAATATTGGATATCATCACCTCTGCCATACCGAAGTTGATAAACTCATCTTCCATGATCATTATGCCTTGTCTGGTTTTACCCTTTTCATCCAAATAATTAACCACATCATTTTCTACATCCACCCAGTTCATAGAAAAGATAGAAAATATAGTAGCAATCAAAAATGTAAAGGCAATCAAGTGTCTTTTATTTACTATGAATTTTGCAATGCTATGAAATATCTTTTTATTTTTATCCTTCATTCCTAACCCCTCACAGTTTTTGTCAAATACAAAAACAAGTAGCCTGCCCTACCTTCTATTAATCTTTTAATCTCTATTATTCCGCTTTACGCTTTCTGCTTTACGCTTTCAATTATATCATATTATTAGGGGATCTTATCAAGCTTTAATCATAAAATATATTCCCAAACACCATAATACAAGTTGTTAAAATTCGGACTTATCTTAATATTGATAATTATTTCCATATTATATATAATGAATACACAAGGAGATTGTAAGGAGGAATAGGTGTGAAGGAATTTAAAAGACCTTGGTACAAAATGATTCCCCCCTGATTCTATATTTATATACTACTGGCAGTAGTGTTTGGAATTTCTTGGTTAGTAAAGTTAATAATGAAATTATTTTAAATAAAGGCCTAGATAGGCCTTTATTTTTTATACTTTATTTTCTCTAAATCTAGCAACCATTTCTTTGCATCCAATCCTCCACCAAATCCTACCAGATCACCACTGGCACCAATAACCCTGTGTCAGGGTACGATATAAGAAATTGGGTTATGATGGTTTGCCTGTCCTATAGCACGGGGGCCTTTAGGGTTTCCAACCTGTTTAGCAATTTCACCATAGGTCCTAGATTCACCATAGGGAATTGTAGTTAGGGCCTGCCAGACCTTTTTTCTAAAATCTGTACCAAGCAATTCTAAAGGAATACTGAACTCCCTTCTCTTACCATGAAAATATTCTTTTAATTGAGCTTTTGCCTCTTCAAGGATTTTATTGCCTTCTTTAACTAAAACATATTCAGGCAAATACTTTTTCAACCAAGACTCCATTTCAAAACCATTTTCCCTAGGATTTGCACAGTATACCAAGGCATGGTCTATTGCAGCTAAATGGATTGTCCCAATTGCTGATTCCATCTTGTCCATATAACAAATCATTATTTCCCTCCCCCTTTACTTAAACCATAGATCCAATTCCCTTTCAGCAGATTCCTTTGAATCAGAGCCATGGATGATATTCTCCGTAAGGTTATTTGCAAAATCTCCCCTTATAGTTCCTGGTCTAGCTTCTTTCGGATCCCTATGACCAATCATAAGCCTCATTATTCCTATAGCAGAGTAACCCTCCACTTCCATGGCTAATACCGTTTTATCTGAAATATAAGCTACCAATTCACTGAAGAAAGTTTTTTCCCTATGTTCTATATAATGCTCTTCCACCAAATCTCTAGGAGCCTTTATTAGCTCCATCCTATTTATTTTAAAACCTTTTCTTTCAATCCTTCCTATAACTTCCCCTATAAGCTTCCTATCTACTCCGTCAGGTTTAATCATTATAAAAGTTTTTTCCATGAAATCACCCTTCCAAGACTATTGTTTCATATAGTTTATCATAAGTTAAAGTTAAACACATTTAGTTTTAATTATATTTTGTCTTTTGGGTATACAATAGATATAAAAGATAAAGGAGCGATTTTATGTCTATTGTTACATGGAATGAAGTTATAGATTTTTGGTTTGATCCAGATCATATGCCCTTGCATTTTTCTGAAGATGATGAGTTTGATGAAAAGATTAGAGACTTATTTCTAGATACCTGGAAGGCTGCTTCTGAAGGTCTCTTGTCCCATTGGAGAGTAAATATAAGGGGTAGGTTGGCAGAGATTATTATTCTTGATCAGTTTTCTAGAAACCTGTGGAGGAATGATATAAGAACCTATACCCAGGATAAGATGGCCATAGCCCTAGCCCAGGAAGTAATAAATAGTGGTGAATACTTTAAGCTTACTAAGGGGGAAAAAAAATATATTCTTTTACCTTTTATGCATTCAGAATCCCTTCAACTTCATGATTGGGCAAACAAGTATTTTCAAGAACTTGGTGATGAAGGCTTTATGTATTATGAAAGGCTTCACAGGGAAGTACTAGAGCAATTTGGCCGATATCCTTATCAAAATAAAGATTTAAGAAGAGAATCAACTGCTGAGGAATTAAAGGCATTAGAGGAAAATAAGGATGGCTTTTACAGTTAGATAATACTATAAAAAAATCCCACAATATTTTTACAATAAATATTGTGGGAAATAAGCTCTTATTTTATCAATGTTTCTTGTTCTTCCCAATACCAACATTAATTTAATCCTTGCCTTATGTCCTAAATTATTCCCCCCAAAAATCACTCCCAAAGCTAATAGATTCTTTCCTCCACCTTCATATCCGTATACTGGCTCTACTGCTCCATTTAAGCATCTAGATACCAGTACTACAGGTATATCCTTCTTGATTGCATCCCTTACTCCATCCAGCATTCCAGGTGGTAGATTCCCACAACCCAGGGCTTCTATAACAAGGCCCTTATATCCATTTTCCAGGTAAAAATCTATTATATCTGATTCCATTCCTGCTGCTGCCTTTATTAAAGCTACCTTGTTTTCTATTGTATTGGTGTCTATGAATTCACGCCTTAAGCTATCCATATAAAATATTACTCGATTATTGCTAAAGACCCCGATAGGTCCAAGCTCAGGCGACTTAAATGTATCAGTCTTTACTGTATTGGTTTTTGTTGCATATCTAGCTGTATGTATTTCATCATCCATTACAATTAGAACACCCTTGTTTTTCGCTTCTGGACAACAAGCTGTGTGAATTCCAGCATATAAATTGCCACCACCATCATAGCCTAAGTCAGAATTATTTCTCATGGATCCAAGCAATATTATGGGCTTTTTACTATTTATTATCAAGTCTAAGAAATAAGCTGTTTCCTCCAATAAATCTGTTCCATGAATAACAATTATACCTGTTAAATCTGGCCTATCAATATTTCCTTTAATTATATTTGCTAAATCCAGCATATGGTTTGGGCTCATATGAGAGCTTGGTATGTTTGCAAAATCTTTAACTTCTATTTCTGTTAATTCATCTAATTCTTTTATCATGCCAATTAATTCATTGGATCCGATACTTGGTACCACAGCATCAATATTTTTATCTACCTTCATGGCAATTGTGCCACCTGTGAAGATTACAAGAACCTTGTTAGCCATAATATCCTCCTATAATGTATTTGTATTTAATTTTGTGTAAGTGGGGTCTAGGGGTTGTTTTCTTGATATAAAATACAAATGAGAAAAATCCTCCTTGTTAAGTTTAGGTTGCTTATTTAATGTTGAAGCATCATATTTTGTCTTATCATCCTTATAAATTATAAAGTAATCAGCTAAAATTGGTGCGCATAAAAGAGGCTCCATAGCACCAAAATTATTTATAAAGTTTGAGAAGAAGACACACCTCTCTACAAAGATTAAATTAAGAACCTACCCCAAGGTGATAAATCCTCCAGTTTAAGGTTATAAATCCACCTTTGTTTTATTTTTAGGGATCAGTAAGTGACTTTTATTTGGTAGAATAATACACCTCATAACAATCTCCCTTTTACTCCAATAACTATAATAATCTTTTTTCAAGCACTTTTATCTCCAAATCAC
>CAZFIO010000067.1:0-10807 GCA_964519585.1 uncultured Tissierellaceae bacterium | reverse complement strand
GCTTCCTTCATTAAGGTTGATAGGGGAATATTTTTAAATTCAGCATACTCTTTATAAATTCTTGCTTCTTCATTGTTCAATCTAACTGTAATTGTACTCATAAAAATCTCTCCTTTCCTTAAATCTATTGTAGCACATTGTATCACAATATGCAATAAAAAAACTCAAAAGACCAATTTTCTTGCTATTCTACTTATGATGCCCATTGCAGGAAAGTTTTATTGAATTAGTTTTTCTTTTTTCACTAAGATATTCTACAAGTGGTTGGCTTTTGTCAGCTGCCTCAAAGCAAGAATCTTGTTTGTTTTAAAATATAGGATTCCTCACCATATTCGGAATGACAAAACAATAAAAATTATACTTTTTAATTGTTCTTGGCCTATCCTAAAATCTTAGCTAGTTCTTATTGAAATGATTATATAAATTAACAATAATAGGAATTGGCTCCTATACATGATTTTTACTGTGTCTATGATATGTCTATCTGATATTTGATTTAGGTTGTCACCTATGTAGGGCTTATCTATAAACTCTCCATGATAAAGACTTCCACCCCCTAATTGGATGCCTAGTAGTCCTGCTACTGCTGCTTCTGGATATCCAGCATTGGGGCTTTTGTGCTTTCTTTTATCTCTCTTAAGTATTTTAAAGCCATTCTTAATATTATAGCTACCAAGAGATGATAGGCACATAAGTAGGCTGGTAAGCCTAGCAGGAATATAATTAAAGATATCATCTACTATGGCTGGAAAGTAGCCTATATCCCTATATTTTGCATTGGTATAACCAAGCATGGAATCCATAGTATTTACAAACTTGTAGGCTAGGCCACCTGCTGGACCGAAAATAAAGATATAAAAAAGAGGGGCTATAAGACCATCTGAAGTGTTTTCTGCTACAGTTTCTACTGTAGCCCTTATAATTTCTTCCCTATTTAGCTCCTGTGTATCCCTTCCTACGATATAGAGGAGTCTATTCCTTCCTTCCTCCAAACTACTGTCTAAGGCCTCCCTTACCTTACTAGCTTCGTAGTGGAGGCTTCTTGCTGCCAGGCAGGTGTAGATTAGATAAATATTTACTAGTCCATGAAAAGTCCTATAGGGGGATATTATTTTAAGTAAGGAAAAGGGCAGGAAAAATCCCAAAAATATATTTATTATTACTATAAAAAATCCACCTAGCTTAAGTTTTCTTCTGGTTTTTGCAAACCTTCTTACTAGTCCTTCTTCAAAGGATATGATTTTTCCCATTAGCTTTACTGGATGAGGAAAGGAATAGGGATCCCCCAGAATAAAGTCTAATATAACTGCTAGAATTAGGGATTTCATTTTTTTAACCCCATAATATCATATATATAGTCTATATCTAGGTTTTCTCTGACTATCCTAGCTAGTTTTGATAGTTCCTCTTCCATTTCTTCCATGGTTTGTTCCTCATGATTACAGTTTTTATCCCTATCAACTAATGTATCTTCATCTACTAGTTCAAAATTTTCATAGGGTATAGTGCCTATTACAGGTATCTCTAATAGCTCCTCAATCATTTTTATACCAGAATCCAAAAGACTTTTATCCCCTCTAAATTTATTTATAATAAGGCCCTTGATTCTTTTTCTTTCATTTTCTTCTAAGAGCATAACCGTCCCATATAGGGAGGCAAAAACTCCCCCCCTATCTATATCTGCAACTAAGAGAACTGGTGCATCTGCCATCTCAGCCATGCCCATATTAACTATATCATTTTCCTTTAGGTTGATTTCTGCTGGGCTACCTGCACCCTCTATAACCATAATATCATTTTGCCCCTCTAGGTAATCATAAAGATCCTTAATCATTCCCCTTAAACTGTTTTTAAACCTGAAGTACTCCCTAGCATCCATATGGTGCTTTTCTTCTCCTATAAGGATTACCCTTGACCCGATATTAGAAGTAGGTATAAGAAGGATTGGGTTCATATCTGGGTTAGGCTCTATACCTGCAGCCATGGCCTGCAGGGCTTGGGCTGGGCTCATTTTGTAGCCATCCTTGGTTACAAAGTATTTTGAAGACATATTTTGAGATTTGAAGGGATATACCTGGTATCCATCCTCTTTGAAAATCCTACATAGACCTGTACACATTAGGCTTTTTCCTGCTGATGAAGTTGTTCCTTGAATCATTATATTTGCCATTTAAGTTCTCCTTTATTTTATCTTTTTAAATTCAATAGTCCAGTGTATACCAGTTCCAATATTATAGGCCTTGGCAAAGTTTCCTTGATTAATGGCTACAGCCATTCTAAGCAGGGAGTTTACATATATTATAGGCTCACTAGGATAAACATCATCAAAAGATTTTCCATAGCTCATCCTGTTATTATAAACAAATTTTGCATCTTCCTTGATCAAAACTTCTATATAATCTCCATATTCAAAGCCTACAGATAAAAAATCTTCCCTTCTTATATTGGTCCATAGGCTACCGAAGCGGATATCTAATATATCTATATTTCCTTTTATACTATCTTCATATAAAAGTGTTTCTCCCAGTTTGAATTCCACTATATGGTCTACAGATAAAAGTGGACCTATGTCTTCAAATTTTATTTTATTTGATGCCAGCTTTGATCCAGTAAAGGCATATACATCCCTTCCATGAAAGGTATGGGAATAGTGAGATTCTGGCCTTCTGTGATAATTCTCCTCTATTTGCCTAATTTCCTCTATCCCCACATATTTTTTCAGGTGGGTTAAGGTTCCATTGTCAGGAGTAACAACAAAGTGACCATCTTTTGTTTTTACTGCTACTGATTTTCTTTTGGAACCTACTCCAGGATCTACAACCGATACAAAAACAGTCCCCTTGGGCCAGTATTCCACAGTTTGAAATAGTCTATAGGATGCATCCCAAAGATTGTAGGGCTCTATATTGTGGGTTAAGTTATATATTTTCAAACCCATATCTACCTCATGGGCAACCCCTATCATGGCTGCAACTGCACCATCTGATAAGCCAAAATCACTTTGTAGTACTAAGATATTGTTCATTGTCAACCTCCCTCTTAAATAAATGGATTGTAAAATCTACTTTTATTTATAAATACTGATACAATTATTGAAGAAACAAATATTAAACTACAGACCAGTATTCCCAAATAATCTCCCCTATCCATTTTTTTTGCCCTATACCAGGTTCTTGTTTTATATTTAGAAAAACCCCTTAAATCCATGGCATTACTTATGACCTCAATCCTATCCAGGGTAGAAAAAATCAAGGGTATAATTATAAGTAAGGCATTTTTTAGCCTATCCATAAACTTTGCCTTTCTAGACATTTCTATACCTCTGGCCTGTTGGGCTAGGGAGATATCTCTGTAGTCCCTTTGTATGTCTGGAAAGTACCTAAGGGTCAAGGATACTGCATAGGCTGCCTTGTAGTTGACCCCTACCCTATTTAGGGAGGCTGCAAATTCACTAGGATTGGTGGTTAAGAGGAATACTATACCTAGAGGAATCACTGAAATATATTTTAATAGCTTAGTAGCTTGATAAAATACCTGTTCTTGGGTCAAAGTATATCTACTAGTAAACTGTATAATTTCATGCCTAGTACCATAGATAGCAACACCTTCTTCTGGTGAAAAAAGAAAGGTGAGGATTGCATTTAATGTAATAAATCCAAGAACATAATAAACCATTAACTTGATTTGAGAAAATCTTATTTTCGATACCTTTAGTATTATTAAAGAAAATATCAATATTCCTAAAACAACTCTTATATCATAAGAAAACATTACTGTAAAGGTTAGCAATAAGAAACCCAAAAGTTTTGTAAGACCAGATAATCTGTGGATATAAGTATCCAAAAGATTATATGAAAAGAGCTTACTCTTCATTTTCCAATCTCACCCACCTTTCATAGTCAATAAAGTTTTGGACAAATTCTGTTTCATCCTCAATTCCTACTTTTTGCGCCAGGTCATAAAGGGAGGTTCTCTTTAGATTTGCAAAAGAAATAATCTCCTCATTTGTCAGCACTAGAGATGAAGGGGCATCTACCACAAGTTTCCCATCTGTTAGAACTATGGACCTGGGTGTATACTCCAACATCAGGTGCATATCATGGGTTATGAGGATTATGGTTACACCTGTCTTGTTTATTTCTCTTAGAAATTCCATTATTTCTGTATAGTGTTTATAATCTTGTCCAGCTGTAGGCTCATCTAATATAATAATTTCAGGATCCAAAACCAAAATAGAGGCAATGGTAACCCTTTTCTTTTGCCCATAGCTTAAGGCTGAAATTGGCCAGTCTATAAAGGGACTAAGCCCACATACTTGTAAAACCTTTTCTACTCTAAAATTTATTTCCTCTTCAGAGATACCCCTATTTACTAGGCCTAAGGCTACCTCATCATAAATCATAGGTTTTGATATCATTTGATTTGGGTTTTGAAGAACAAGTCCTATGATTTCTGCTCTTTCCTTAATGGACAAGTCTTTTATATCCCTACCATCATAATAAATGGAACCCTTGTCTTCTCTTTCAAATCCGCAAATAACCTTGGATAGGGTGGATTTTCCTGCACCGTTTTTTCCTACTATTGAAACCATTTCCCCTTTTTTTATATCTATATTTATCTTGTCTAGATTGTTTTTGCTTCCATCATAAGAAAATGATAGATTTTCTATCTTAAGTATTGAATTGACATTGACTTCCTTGCTAGTTTTTTTAATTGATTTTTGCCAGTCTACTACCTGGCTTTCTAAGCCTTTCATTTTTAGACTCCAAATATGTCCAGCCTCCATGTCTTTATCTAGGTTGACACCAGCATACTTCAAGCCAGTAATATACAAGGGTTCACGAATACCATTTTCTACCAACAAACTAGAAGCTACTAGGTCATGTGGATTTAGGTCCGCTAAAATCCTACCATTATTAATTAGTATTACCCTGTCTATATCCCTATGGAGTACATCCTCCAGCCTATGTTCTATAATTATTATTGTCTTTTTTGAATTTATATGTATTTCATCAATTATTTCAATAGCCCTCTTTCCCGTCTCCGGATCAAGGTTTGCCAAGGGTTCATCAAATAAAAGAACCTCTACATCATCCACCAAGACACCACCTAGGGCTGTCCTTTGTTTTTGCCCTCCAGAAAGTTCATAGGGGGATGAATTTAAAAGTTGATCCATATCTACCATTTCGGCTACTTTTCTAACCCTATCCTTCATGGCTCCTAATTCAATATTATCATTTTCAAGGGCAAAGGCTATATCCTCACCTACAGTAAGGCCTACGAATTGGCCATCAGAATCCTGTAAAACTGTTCCCAGGGTTTTAGAAAGTCCAAATATATCTAGGTCAATAGTTTCTATGCCATTTATTTTTAGGTTGCCCTTGATTTTCCCCTTGTAGGCAAAGGGTATTAATCCATTTAAACAGTGTCCCAAGGTGCTTTTCCCACTACCACTTGGTCCAATAATTAAAATCTTTTCCCCAGGATAAATAGTAAGATTAATATTATGTAGGGTAGCTTCTGCTTGACTAAAATATTGAAATGTAAAATCTTTAAACTCAATAATTGCTTTGTCCATCTTTTCCTCCAAAGTATTCTTATTTACCTATAGAAGTCTAATCCCAGGGCAAGAAAACTTACACTGGGATTATCTTTAAACTATGCAACATGGAAATCAAACATCTTCTACTTCTTAGAAATGCTTCCTTCTTTTGTCCTTGTTTTTGAGTAGGCAATCAACAAAAGAGTACCTATAATCCCTGCAACTACAGAGTTCATTATTGCAGCGGCAATACCTTGGGTAAATACCAGGTTTGCTGGTTCCGCATATATAACTATATCTAAAACCGGCGCAACCACTAGCCAAGCAATAATATTACCGATTACTTGAATTATGTTGAAGGTTATAATGTCATTTTTAGTAAATTCCCCCTCTTCAACACCAGTTCTTTTATAGGCAAATCCAAATATAAAGCCAGCAACCCCACTTGCTATTACCCAAGACCACCAAGGAGAACCGTACTGTAAAGCATCATTTAAGGCATGACCAACAAAGGCTATTAGGCCCCCTGCAATTGGTCCAAATAGTGTAGCAAAAAAGGCCCCTAAACCATAGGCGGTTTGCACACTGGTATTTGGCACTGGGGATGGGACTTTAACATACATAAATAATAGCATAAATATTGCTGCCCCAAGGCCTGTAGCAACTATGGTTTTAGTTGTAACTTTGAAATAGTCTTTCATTTTACATCCTCCCTTTTATTTTATATCTTTCCATATTACATTCTATGCATTTATATCAAAAATAATATTCCTACACCGATAACTGAAACTATGGTACCAACAATCTCCTTTATACTTAGCTTTTCCTTGCAAACTAGGATAGAATAAGGCAGGATTGTTACAGGCATTATAGATGTAATGGTAGCAGATATCCCTGCACTTGTTAGCTGTAGAGATATCAGTTGTAGGGATACTCCTATTACAGGTCCAAATACTGCTCCAAGGCTTATTTCTGTCATTGCCTTCTTATCCTTCATGGCATTTTTTAAATCAACCCATTTGTTTAAGTACAGGAAAAGGACATTAAAGGCAATAAAACCCGCTATAATTCTTATCTGTGTTGCAGCAAAGGGACTATAGGTCCCCATACCTATTTTGCTAAATATTACCCCAACAGATTGTCCAACAGCGCCTAGAAAAGCATAAAATATACCTTTTAAGGAGTGTTTGAATTTTATTTTATCGTCATCTTCATCCTTACCCAAAATAACCAAGGCTATTCCAACTGTAATGATAAGCATTCCAATAATGCCTGCAAAAGAAATTACTTCATCCAAAAAGATATAACCTAGAATTGCTGTAAGCGGTGGTGCAATCCCAAGTACAAGCATGGATATTCTTGTACCCACTTCTATATATGATTGAAATAAAAATAAGTCTCCAAGGAAGAATCCTATAAATCCTGATATACTTAGCCAAGTCCAGTTAAAGCTACTAGCATCCATAGGAAGCAAATACCCTCTTGAGAAGTATGTAAAAATACTTAAAAGTATAAATCCTACCACTAGCCTTATATAATTTACTGCTAAGGAACCTACTTTTTTACCAGCTGATTCAAAAAATATTCCATTTAAAGTATAACAAATGGCAGTCCCAAGGGCAGCCATTTCCCCATAGTGTGATGATAGCATCTAGATACCCCTCTTCATTTTAAAAGTATTTACTCCGCTTTGAAACCAAATCTTTCCATAACCTTCTTTTCATTATATTCCATAATTTTTTTATTCATATAATCATATCCATTTGGTTTATGGGGAATCATGCAATCAGAGCAGTCCTTAACTCCATTATTATCCTTATGGTTGCCACCACATTCCTCCATAAAATACAAAGGGCAGTAGCAAAACATACAATTAAACTTGTTCTCATCTTTCACATTATGGCAGGGCAAGTATTGGCAATCCTTATTGTTATAAAACCTATATGAGTTTTCCATATCCTAAGTCCTCCTTTAATCATATATATAATAACATCTTTTTAAGAAAGAAAAAAGGGTTATTAAGATATATGGTCTTAATATCTTAATAACCCTAGCTTGTAAATATATTCTCTTAGCTAGAAAGATCAAATCTCTATATAATTTCTCTGATTATCTTCAGGAGAATAATTCACTTCTGCCTTCCACTTCTTATATTCACTTAGCTCACTTTTTACTTTTTTCAATATATATACAATAATAAGAACATCATCTATGATTGTTTTTCTCAGGATCTTTGGAAGTATATTTAATGGATTTGCAATATACAAGAGTCCAGCTATAACTAGGATTATGGTATTCTGTGATAGTCCAGTATATTCACCATTTTTCCAGGCCATAAGCATTTCAATAAGTAGTTTTATATCAGTGCCCATGGTAGAAAGAAATTCATTGTCCTCAAATTTTTCCTTTATATCATTTAGTAATTTGTTGATTCCTTCATCATCCGATAAAAAAGATTCTGCCTTTGCCTTTAGATCTTCTATGTTTTTCTCAAAATCCTTCTCCATAAGATCACCCTTTCATAAAAAGTCCTTCTACTTTTTATTTATACCCATATTAGCCTATAGTATTTAACCCTATCTCACTTGCCACAGCTTTCATCCCTTCAATAGTCTCTTTTATGACTTCATCTCTTTCCATACCAAGCATTTCTATTCCCTTGGCTATGACCTCCCTATCTATTTTTGCAGCAAATCCCTTGTCCTTCCACTTTTTCTTTACAGACTTAACTGGCAGGTCATCAAGACTTTTGCTGGGACGCATTATGGCAGTTGCATATATAAGTCCAGTAAGCTCGTCTATGGAATAGATTACCTTTTCCATCCTATGGACAGGTTCAACCTCAGTACATATACCCCAGCCATGGCTTAAAACAGCTCTAATATAGTCTTCAGGCCAATTTTCTTCTTGCAACATCTTTTCTGTCATATGGCAATGGTCATCTGGATATTTTTCATAATCTAGGTCATGGATTAAGCCAATAACCTTCCACTTCTCTATATCTTCTTCACCAAGGATCTCGGCAAAGTGACCCATAGCTGCCTCAACCATTAGTGCATGATTAATGAGACCCGGATCCTTTGTATGCTTTGTAAGTAGGTCATAGGCCTCTTCTCTACTAGGTATATATTTGTCCACTATAAAACCTTCCTTCTCTATGAATTGTTAAATAGTATTTTATCCTAATACCCTTACAAATTCAAGTTTATGGCCTATATTTGTATATGAAAAAATACCAAAGTAGAATACCCTGGTATTTTAATCTTATTTCTTAAAGATAGACCTTAAAAAGTCAACTATAGCATCTATTATTCTTTTAATTAGGGATCTTACTTCCTGATTGTTCTTTAAGGTATCCTGTATCTTCTTTCCTAGGCTTACTATTTGTTTGGAGAACTCCTCCACGTTAATATCTAGCTTACTAATCTTCTCCATAAGATTAGTAATTTTATTTATTTGTTCTGTGGTAAGTGTAATATCTAGCTTAGCAGCTATATCGATTATTAGCTTTTCTATATCTTCAGGAGACTTAATCCCCTGTTCTATTACTGCTTTTTTGATACTACTTATTAGTTCAGCAGCCTTATCCTGGCCAATTATATCCCCAAGTTCCCCTGTTTCAACAATTTCCTGTGTAGCTACCTTCTTCTTCTCTTCGTCGATTTCAAGGCCTGTAGCCTGCTCAAAAGACTTAAGTATGCCTGTCAAGGCTCCAGTTCCAGATACAGGTATAGGGGCAGCAGCTATAATCTTAGCATCCTTAATCCCTGCAGTAATCAGAGCTCCCTCATACATTTCCTTTGTAACCCAGGTAATATTGTATGTTTCAACTTCTATACCACTGCCTTCCTTAAGCATTTCTACATAAGCAGAAGACATGGTTTTTCTACCAATTTGGGCCTCAGGTGCTACTCCTTCCAAATACTTTCTCTCTTCTTGATTGTTTACTTCTATTATTTCAACTTCATCTTGATTTACATTGAATATTTTCAGGATTTCTTTTCTCTGGCTTTCATTTATGTCCTTGGCAAGTGAAACTACCTTATTGCTATCTGCATAGACAAGAACATTGAAAAACATAATGAAGATTATTATCATGGATAGGCTTGCAAAAAACTTCCTTTTCATTTCATCACCTCATTGACTTTTGTATTGCTATAGGAAGTATGTTATCATACAGTATTTGTTTTTAATAGTTACAATATGGATAATATTGCTTCCCATAGCCAATACCCTATTAATTTAAGCCTCTTGATTTCAGCTTTCTTTACTTAAGTCCCTAATATAATTTAATACTTCTTCAGCGTGTCCCTTTACCTTAACCTTCCTGTATTCCTTAATTAAATTTCCTTCCTTATCAAATACAAAGGTGGATCTTTCCACACCTAAATATTCCTTTCCATACATCTTTTTTGCTTTCATTACATCAAACATTTCATGAACTTCTTTAGACTCATCACTTAAGAGTAAAAATGGAATATTATACTTATCCCTAAACTTTTCATGGGACTTTAGGCTGTCCTTACTTATACCTAGTATAACCGTGTTTAAATCTTTAAACTTTTTATGGAACTCCATAAATTCTTGGGCTTCAGTTGTTCAGCCAGGTGTATTGTCTTTTGGATAGAAGTAAAGAACCACATTTTTCCCCCTATAATCCTTTAATGAAACATCCTTGCCATCCGTCTCCTTTAAGGTAAAATCATATTTTTTCATAGCTTATCTCCCTTCCATTCATTTTATCTAATAGTATATCCATACCCTATCCCTCTCTAAAACAAACTTCTTAAAACTATAGAAAGACCGGCAAAAATTAAGGGTATGCCCAATATAGCAGCTACAAGGGTGAGGCTTAGGACTATTCCAATAATAATTAAAAATACACCTAATATAAAGGAAATAAGTCTTCCAAGTAATTTAATTGTCCAAATCCCTAAGTACCATAATATGGTGTAGGGTAAAAGAATTATCTTTAAAAGCAATTTTAGCATTTTTCTCCCCCTATAACTGAACAAAACAGCAAGTTCAAAATCCTTGTTACTAGTTAAAATTATCAATTTCTAATATCCTTAACTATTTTATTCATCCTAGCAACAAGTCCTTCCCAAGAAAACTCTTTAATTCTTTCCCTTATTTCATCAGGAAATTCTTGTCTCTTTCTTACCTTTTGAATTTGTTCTTCCATAGCAGACTTTAGTCTTTTTTTTTAGTCAGGTAAATCTTCTTCAGGGGGTTTATCACTATCATAAATGCCACGCAGTTCTC
>CAZFIO010000066.1:2259-11075 GCA_964519585.1 uncultured Tissierellaceae bacterium | reverse complement strand
ATAAAACTTTATAATGCGATGATAGGACTATATTTGGGTTACCCCCATTATGGTCCTTTTTTATTGCATTAAATAAAAAAGGAGGATGATATAAATGTTAGAAAGAGATTTAAAAGAAAAGGTAATAAAAGATTTAGAAAGGAGAGGCTTTAAAAAGGATAAATACGGATTATATAGTTGTGATATTTACGCTGATTATTGGGATGAATTTGATGATACTACTATTATGAAGATAGTAAGGTCTAAAAATCCTAAAGAAGCTTTTTATGACCAGTTTAGTGATTATGATTTCTTTGAATACGATTATCTATATTCTGATATAAGGTCTAAATTTACTAACTACAAGAATGAAGATAAGATAATGGATTGGTTAAGAGAAAATGTATATTTCAATCTTCCTTACTCCCATTATGAAAATCAGGAAATCTTAGTCAATATTATTGCAAATACAGGCGATGAAGATTTTGACTATACCTGCAATAATTTCCTAAACTATTATGCTGACGACGTTGAGGATTTGGAAATAATGGAAGAGTCAAGCATTTTATGGCTTTTGAAAGAACAAGGCTATGGTAGAAAGGATTTAATATCAGTAATTAAAGGAGAGCATGACGAGAATAATAAGTTTTTACAAAGTGTTTTTAATGAACTTATTAATTCTTGCTCCCATATGAATGCACTGGTATTTAGTGTAAAAATGACTCTATGGCAGTACATTAATTATATTGAAAATCCTCAAGATATAATTCTTGATAAGGGTACTAGTTGTGGATTGATAGATTTTTGGAGCGGTTCTGGAAGTCTTTTAGGTATAGAAATCGATAAAAGGCTAACTATTCCTAAACAAATGGTAAATATGTCTATAGATGGGGGGCATGGATACTCAATAATAAAGATTTATGGAATGATGTCTGATTACTGGACCAGAACTTTTATTGCTGCCTAGGAGGAAATATAAAAGAAGATATTAGGAGGTTAATATAATGGAAAAGACAAACATTGCAATAACAATTGATGTAATTGCAAAACTCAAAAAAATCTATGAAGGGAAAACCTTTAGTGATAGATTGGTTCTTATTACGGAACTATTTCAAAATTCACAAAGGGCTAGAGCTAAAAAGGTGGATATAGATATAGGTAACGGAAGTATGTCTTTTAAGGATGATGGCCTTGGAAGCAAGACTCCAGGGGATATTCTTAAACTTGATTACTCTAATTGGGAGTCAACAGATGAAGGGTTTGGAATTGGACTTTGGAGTTGGCTTGCTATTGAAGGTATCCAAGGTATAAAAATACGCTCAAATAAATGGGCGATTTCCTTAACAGTTGATAAGATATTTAATGAAAATAATCTTAATGCAGCTGTAGAACTTGGATTAGAAAAAATAAAAGGATTCGAAGTTACAATTTATTCCCATAAGTTTCATAGAGAAAATGAGGTATTGTTAAAGAGAATTGTCTCTGATGCGGAAACTCAGAACTTCGATGTTTTTATCAATGGAAACAAGATTGATAAAAAAGACTTATACGAAGAGGCTAAAAAACATCCTTTTTGCAAAACCTATTCAAATAGGTTATTTACTGCTACATTATACCCGGAAAGGTATGGAGGCGTAGATGTCTATTATGAAAGAAGACTTATTGATAACTTTTATCCTTCTGAGTACATTGGAGGAGTATGTGAAGTTAATAAAAAAACTTTAACCTTGCAGGAGCCTGACAGAAAAAATGTCATAAGGGATAATAATAGAACGGTTTTTATGCAAAAGCTAGAAGAGTGCAGAAAAGACCTATATCTTGACATAGTGAAATCTGGTGACCCGCGGGATATTGAAGAGTATTCTTATCAAATAGATGCGGTTCTTGATGTAGAAGATTATGAAGGGTATCTATTGGCAGACGATTTAATATTAGAAGTTAAAACTGACATTAGAAACGTCGAGGATATCAATCCCGCAAATAAACAAAGGGCCTTTAATAGGCTGCTAGATGAAATAAGTGGAAGAAACCTACAGCTTTCACTAACTGATAACATAGGCACGGGTGAAGATGAACAGTTAATCGAAAAATTGTTAAATACATCTTCTACTTATAAATGGATTAAAAACAGAGATGCTATTGACAATCCAGTTTATCCAATAGAAGAGTTTGACAATGTAGATGAAATTGCTGAGAATGTTGTTTTACTTTCTATAGGTGATGCTATTTACAGGAAGGTAAATATTGAGGAACATTTGGACAGTTTCTCAGAAGAAAACGAAGAAGTAACATCATCTAAAACGGTGAAAACTGTTAAAAGTAAAAAGAAAAAGGATAGCCTTAGAAATATACTCAAGAAGACTATCCGCAAGGTTTGGGTAAAATCGAACGAGGTAGAAGATTACCAGGACCTTATTGCAAAGGTTGAGTATTATGGGGTAAAGGTTTTTATCTCCAAGAATATTCTCCACGAAAGAGTTTTTAGGAACAACAATGTTCCTTATATTACTGACATAGAAAGTGGCATAAAAAAAACCAATTTTAAATGGGGCGTAGAACTTAGAACAAAAAAAGAAGAAAAGTTTATAAAACTTCTTATGCCTATCTGCTCCTATTATGGGCTTCCATATAACACATTTAAAATTGGGTACCTTAAATTAATGGTAGAAACTGTTTTAGATAATAGGGTTATACACAGAGAAGTTATAGAAAACAAAAAAGGCCAAATAGTACTATTTGGACTTACAGACGGTAACACTATCATTTTAGACAGAAGAGCCTTGGGACTTAATAGGTTTAATTTAAATGGCCCTGGTACTGGACTGGGGGTAAATGAGTACAAGGCTTTAATGGCAAATCTTAAGACGGTAGCTCATGAATTAGCCCATCTTATCTATAAGACAGAAGATAACACGAAAGAGCACGCTCAAATGGAAGATTTAATATACGATGAAATTGTCGGAGTGTATCTTTCCTTATAAAAAAAGCATAAAAAGAGCATAAAAAGATAGGTATTATCCTATCTTTTTATGCTTTACAACAATAGTATTATTTGGTATAATGTTATTAATTAAATATTTATTTATTGTAGAGGGAAACTTTCTTCTACAGGAGGTTTATAAAACTTTATAATGCGATGATAGGACTATATTTGGGTTACCCCCATTATGGTCTTTTTTTATTGCATTAAATAAAAAGGGAGGATGATATAAATGGTAAAGAAACAACTTGTAAAAGAACTTGGTACAGAGGACAAAGTAAGTATATTTCTCGTAAACAATTCTTATTTCTCTGTAGAATACAGAGAAAAGGAAGAATATTACACTAAAAACAGAGATATAGCATTTTTGGTGGGGAAAACTATTCTTTCATTTTTTGAGAATTATAAAAGAGGGGTGAGACTTTTACAAGATAGTGAAGGCTCAGAGGAAGGCTGGGTAAATCTTGTGAGATATCTTAGAGCTGAAAGCAGGAATTCAGAAGAGTCTTACGAAATAGCGATGGGAGTCTATAGAAGCTTAGAAAAGCTATACTCGAACATGAATATAGAAGATAAGAATATAGCTCGACTAAGGACTCAGGTCCAAATGAAAGATTTGCTCACTTTCGTAACAATAAAGTTAGCCTATCTCTTTGAGGTTGAGAATAAGCTAACAGAGAGTTTCGATAACTCTGAGGCCCAAAAAAACGCATTGAGATACAAGCGGGTACGAGATCATTTTGTATCTCAAAGGAAGGAACTAAGCCTTAAAATTTTAGGCAGTTAGGGTAGAGGATGATATAACTGCAAGCAGTATTAAAATTAGGTTTATAAAATTATGAAGAGGTCGTTGTCTGTAAACTTTTAATACTGTTGTGCTGAAAGGAGATGTCCATATGTTTAAAGAAATGCTGCATTTATTAAAAAAGAAAGGGTTTGTTGTTACAACTGAGTTTAATGTCTTAGTTGTAAGAGAGAAAGAAAGCAATAAAGAGGTAGAAGTGATACCTGCCTCTGACAAAAATAGAGATTTAAAATTAAGGAATTGCTATTACAGGCTAATTTCTTAGTAAAAAAGGAGGGTGATAGAATGTGTGCAAAATCTTTAGAGGATTATCTTGATGTTGGGAATACGTTTAAGAATCTTGAAAAATATCATAAAAAGTTAAATTATGATAAAAACATTAAATTCTCTGTAGAAAAGATAAATGAAGAAACGTATTTTTACGTTTAAAAGGAGAGAGGTTTATGGTCTTAAATAAGATAATTGCTGTCGACATTTGTAATACTCTTGCTGATGTTGAAAAAGAATTAAAAGTAAGATTGGGACGTAAACCTGATCTTACTCAATATTTCCATCCAGGTCTTGCAGGTAAACCGAATTATTTTAAGGAGCATTTAGATATTTTTTTAAATGCAAGGCCACTGGATGATTCGGTGAAAGTTCTTAGGGAGTTGAGTAATAAAAACGTTATCGTTTACATTACTGCTAGACCAAAGGTTGCAGAGTTTGTAACTAGGCTCTGGTTAAGAAAAAATAATTATCCTAGTGGAAAATTGTTTTTCTCTAAAAACAAATCGACCTTAGCAAAGCAATTAAATGTAGACATAGCTATTGATGATGCACCATCTGAAATAGATAGCTATATAAAAAACGGTTTTGTTACATTAACTGTAAAGCAGCCTTATAATATAGGGCTGCCAAACAGATTTAATTGGACCGATATGTTAGAGGATTTAGAGGATTTAAAGGATTTAGCAGAAGGAGGTTGTTATAATGGTTAAAATTATTTATGGGACAAAGGATCATATTAGTTATTTTGTTCAGTTGTCTAAAGAAAAGCTTGAAAAAGATAATTATGCTTCTTTTTTAAGCGAGGATAAAGCAAGACAATTTGCTGAAGCTCTAGCGAAAGAGTTAGAAGTTCCAGTATTAAAGATGTAGTTAAATTATAAATAATTATTTATAATTCTGCTGATAGAATGCCGCCCAATTGCGACTAGGCGGTTATATAACAATATAAAAAAACAGGAGGATGATACGATGCTTGATTTAGGAGAATTAAAACTGAAAGAAACAGAAAACTTTGAAACGTTTTACGTGAGTACCTTAGATACTTACGTAGCAGTTAGTAAAAATTTAAGGGACTTGAAGTATTATAGTCCTATAGGAAAACTAAAAGTTTACCACGATGGTTTTTTTAACGGGAATCCAGAAGAAATGGATAGGTGGCTGGAAACCCAAGTAATAGACCACCTAATAGAAAGTGGTTATCTTGTCAAATATGACGAGACTGCCACAGGAGATGTTTTCTATAAATTATACGACAGATTGTAATGGGTTATTTGACGAAATAATCGTTGAAATAACCACAAGAATAACGACGAAGATCAATACTTCTTCAAGTTTAAATCAGGAAGTGCAGAACTAATATTCCTGCAATCCTTAATCAATTTAATTAAGTTGACTATAAATACATTTGAAGAAGGAAATTTCAAAAATATAAGTTCTGCATATGAATACCTTCGTATTGAAGGTTATGATCATAGTAGGGCAAAATTATTAATAGTAAAAGAAGAGGCTTAAGTCTCTTCTTTTTATTTGTAAAATATTTTTAATCATTCTATATAAGTATTGACATATACGCCAATGGGTGATATAATATAATCAAAGGGTAGGAGACAAATAAGAGTAAGGAGGAAAAGTATGAGAAAATGTAATGTTTGTGGGAAAGAAAATTTACTGGCAGGATATTGTATAGACGCAGGGTTAGAGTATTACTGCTCTGACGGGTGCCTTAATAAGGTCTATACAGAAGAAGAATGGGAAAGGATATGCGAAAATACTGATAGTTACTGGACAGAGTGGGAAAATTAGAGATTATAGGTTTGTTAATAAATTGAAGAAAGAATCGATATTGGGTAGGGAGTTGAAAACTGCCGAGAAAAGATAACAAATAAAAAACAAAGGAGAGGTTGAAATGTTAAAGGAAAAATATGAATTAAAGTTTAAGGAACTAGAGAAAGAAAATTGTAAGTACTTTGTAGTAGGGAGCCCAACAAATTTAAAGACAGTGAAAACTGTCGAAGGGGATACATTCAAAGAAATATGGAATAAATTATGGGACATAAACGAAATAGACAAAGACAGGTATTGGGAAGATAATGAGAAATATGACGAAGAAAAAGATATGTATTTACTAGAGGCTAAAAACTATCAGGAATCCATAGAAGAATATATATCCAGAAGTAATGATTTTTATTATTATAAACTAAGTTGGAAATAAACAAAGGAGAGGGAAAGAATGAAAAAGGAAATAAGAGAATTAATTAAAAAGCTGGAAATGAGAACAGGCATGAGAGATGGCAAAAGGGTCATCGAAATCGACAAAAAGAATGCTCCAAACGCGAAGGAAGTTAGCTTTATAAAAGCTAACAGAGAAGAAATAATAAAAGAGTTATTAGCAATCAGAGAGGAGAAAGAAGAGCAAAAAAGGCTTGAAAAGTTACAAGCCAAGGAGAGAAATATAAAAATAGTATGGAAGGACGGGGAATACCTGTCCGATTACATGGTCATACAGAATAGTGAATTAATTGAGGACCTAGGATTGGGTAAATACATCCTAGGTTGGGGGGTAAAGGTAAGTAAGGAACTAGTGGATGCCCTAGGAAAAGAGTTCACTGCCACACAAGCTAGAGAATATGCAAGGCCGATCCTTGAAGAAAAGGCGGCGAAAAAAGCTAAAAAGGAAATAGAAAAAACGGAAAGATTAGAGGAATTAAAGGCTCAAGCCAAGGTCTTGGGCCACAAAGTAGAAGTAAGAACCTACAATGCACCTTGTGACGGCACAGTATCCGAATGTGACTTAGACATAGTCACGGAATGGATTGACGGTAAAGGGAATATAACTAAAACAAGAACGCATACACATTGAAAGGAAGTGCACAGATGACTATTAAAGAATTAAGAATAAAGGCAGGGAAAACACAACGGGAATTCTCTAAATACTTGGGCATCCCAAAAAGAAGCATCGAAAATTGGGAGAGCGGAAGAAGGAATCCGCCTCCATACTTGGTTGATCTCATTAAACACAAATTAGAGGAAGGTATGATAAAAGAAATATATGCCGATGAAGGTCAAATGATATTTTTGGCTATTAACGGAATTACTGTTATGGCCATTGGAAATGTAGAAAATATACTTGATTATATAGAAGATGATATCAATGAATATATGGAGAAAAATAATATAAATATGGTTAATATACTAATATCAAATGATTTTGATGTTTTAAACTATGAAAAAAGTAGATAATATAATGAGAAAAGGATGGTTTCATGGATAAAAGTAAAGTATTTAAACCAAAACAAATTTTAAGTGATATTGGGAAATTGTATCCGAATGCCTGGAGACAAGTAAAAATGTTTAGAAAAGGAAAGGGTGTAAATTTACCCAATTGGGCTGACTGGTGTTATTTGCCTATAGCGGCAGGGGTAGCTATAGCTACAGGCGGAGACAATAGGCTATTGCCAGTAATTGACAAAGGGATAAGTCCAGCTGTTATAACGGCTGCTGCAACATGGAAATTATCGCAAGGAGTTTATAGGTTTGACTATGATTTGTATGAGTCGTTAGTCAATCAACCTATGGATGATGAGTTGCCTTGTGATGTGCTGAAAAGGCTACCAGAATATTGTGTTTATATAGAAACACATACCGCAAAGTGGGCAGGTAGCTCTATAGATGGTTTTTTCGCTCATTTAGAACAAGATATGAATGATTTTAGAGAAGAATTAAGATTTGTATTTCTTTTGGAAGATGGAAGAAATATTCCCTTTGCGGTGCATCTCGGAAATTGGACACTTGAAGAAGGGTTAGAAAAAATGCAAAAAGAGTCCCACAGACAAGCTAGTATTTATTCAGAGATTCAGCTACCGTATATAGACTATTCTAGAGAAATCCTTCCATTCTTACAACTGGTTTTATACCTTAGTGCTGAAAACATTGATATCTCAAAAAAACCTATACATCCGAGAGATAAAATTAAACGCAGTGGAGTAATTGATTCTGTCAAGGCTCCAAAATATTGGAATGTAGGTCAGCGGATTGGCAGCACTATTAGAAGATATAGAAATACCGAAGTTTTAAGGCAAGGAGTAGGCAAAAAGACAGACTTAGAAAACAAAAAAGATGGCGAAGAAATATTGAAAAAGAAAGCAAGTCCAAGACCACATTTAAGAAGGGCACATTGGCATAGTTTTTGGAAGGGACCAAGGGATGGGAATAGAGAGTTGATAGTTCATTGGATACCACCGACACCAATAGGAGTCAATAAGGATGATGACCATCCAATTGTTATACATCCAGTCAAGTAATTTCTATAATGTTGTTAATAATTTTGACTATTATAGTATATTTTATCGAAAGTATCCAGGTTAATCATGGAAAGTAGCTTATTTTTCCATAATCACCCTGGTTTTTCACATGTTGTCACTCAGAAGGCCATTTCTCCGTTTTAAGGGCTTTATGTATCAAACAATACATATATGTATCAATGCGATATTAAAACGCAATATAATAGCTATTTAAGGGTCATTTTTTTTAAAACAATATTTATATAAAAGATTTAAGAAAAACAATCCTCAAATATAAGTTTTAATATCTTTATCATCTTTTTCTTTTCTTTTTCGGATATTCTAACCACAATTCTTGAAAGTAAAAGTTCATGGGCTGCCATTAATAAATTTTAAATATAAGCTAATTCTTTTTGATAGATTCCTTTTTCAGCTCTAAGCTCTTTTATTCTAATGCTAAAATTAGACATGTGCTTTCTCCTTTTATTTTGAGACATATAAT
>CAZFIO010000066.1:1294-2249 GCA_964519585.1 uncultured Tissierellaceae bacterium | reverse complement strand
ACCCTTACTTCTCCACATTAGTTTCTTTATGCTTTTTTAACATTTCTTCTATTCCGTAGTATTTATCTTCTTCTGGATTATATATTTTTCCATTAATGATAAAGTTACTTACTATTTGTTTTAATACATCGTTAAAACTTCTGCCTGTTATTTCAGCTACTTTAGTTAAAGTATCGATATTTGATTGAGTATCTGTATAACTTTTAGAGGTATTTTTTTCAATAGTCTTTATTGATATTATGGGTATATCTTTAATCTCTGAATTATTCATATGTTTCCTCCTATTTATATAATTAAAATCATTATAACATAAATATATTATTTTTTCCACAACAATATTGTTGTAAGATTAATATATTTATGTTATAATTAATATATAGTTATAATTTATGTTTAATCTAAATAGGAACAATGTAAACTAATTATAAGAAAATGGCTTATTTTCAATTAACAGCTAACAGTTTTATGTCTAAAAGGTGTAGGATATGCGGGTTGTCAGCTCCTACCTATCTTCTTATAATTTAGTATTATAGGAAGATGATATACTTATGTATTATTTATGATTTAGTGAAAGGAGATGATAGTATGTTAGGGAGAACTCATGTAGTAGGCGGACTTACGTTAGGGTATATTGCATTAAATAATACCCACTTATTAAATATTGATTTAAGTAATAAAGAAACATTAATAATTGCTTCTGTGGGATTAATTGTTGGATCCTTACTTCCAGACATAGACCATCCAAAAAGTATTATTTCAAGAAAAGTAAAGCCTATTGGATTTATTGTAACGAAACTAACTAGGCATAGAGAATTTACTCACTCTATAGCTGGTGCCGTATTTCTCTCTTTATTGTCTTATTTCATTTTATACTATACTGCTATTCAAAAAGGTGCAAATGTATTATTAGCTTATTCTATTTTTATCGGAATTTTAACTCATATCTTTTTAGATA
>CAZFIO010000066.1:0-1284 GCA_964519585.1 uncultured Tissierellaceae bacterium | reverse complement strand
TTCAGGGGTTGCTTTACTTTATCCTATTACTAGAAAACGATTAAAGTTACTTGGTCCATTCTCTATTCGTACTACTACTAGTATGTTCAGTATTGAGTTCTTAATAGGTATCGTTTTGACTATTACAACTTATATTATGTGGGGACAATTTATTTTCATATAGGAGGGGATTGCGTGAGATTAAAAGATGATTTTCCAAGGTGTCCAAAATGTGGGTCCAAAAATACCGTGGGAAGAGTTCATGGATGTGCTGTAAGTAAAAATACTTTTACTAAAACGGGGTATTTTTGTAGCAATTGTTTGTTAGAATTTGATGAGGATAATATTAGGATATGTTCTAAAGAGGGTTCATGGCTTACTAATATTCAAATCGATTAAGGGGTTGATTTCCATATTATATACAAAATTATTAGGAATGGTTACAATTATCTTTTTTATGTTGTTGCCTGTTAAAGATAACATTAATCCTAATATTCCAGAAAAAATGGAATCCAAAAAGATTAATGCCGTTGAGAAAAACATTGAAAAGAACGTAGAAAAACAACAGTTGAATATAGAAACAAATAAAAGGAAGTTAATAGATAGGGTAAATAGAGGAAAGGAAAGGGAATTATTTGTTGCAACTAGTTATGATTTAACTATAGGTAGTTGTGGTAAATCAGAAAATCATCCTTTATATGGTATAACTGCTAGTGGGTATTCATTGATGGGTAAAGATAGAGAAAGTGCTATGACTATAGCGGTTGATACTGATGTGATTTCATTGGGGACAAGAGTTTACGTTGAATTTATAGAGAAAGAATGGCAGCATTGGAATGGAATATATACAGCTAGAGATACAGGCAAGGCAATTAAGGGAAATAGGATAGATATATTTTACAAGGATACTGGCGGCGAGATAACTGAACAAATCGTATGGGATTTTGGTAGGCAATATGTCAAACTAACTATTTTAGATAAGTAGGATAATGGATTATTTGCTGCTGTACATAGAACGTTAAGGAGGGATAAAATGAATTTTGATAACATTTTTGGCGAGGATATATATGAGGATGGTTTTGATTCTGACATAAATAAACTAATTATAGATTTGAAAAAGATATTTGACCATAATGGAGTAGAAGGGCAGTTGTCAAATTTAATTTTTGCTAGTTTAGATTTTCTAGCTCTTAACAATTTGTACATGAGGGATACAAGCAACCAAGAACTATTAAACAAAGTAATTGGTTCTATAGGGGTTATATATGCAATAACGCAAACATTTGTAGCTACAGATAATGACTA
>CAZFIO010000065.1:0-11104 GCA_964519585.1 uncultured Tissierellaceae bacterium | reverse complement strand
AATCCAAGGGAAGAAAATGAATTTGCTCTATTCTCCATAGTATCCCTGGGTGAAAGTTTTAAAGAAAGCACAGCCAACCTTCTAGCCCCTATAGTAATTAATACAAAAGATAAAAAAGGGAAACAATTCGTAGTCCACGATTCAGCCTACACTACAAAACATCCCCTTTTTCCAGAGGGGGTATAAATATGCTAGTACTCAATAGAAAAGTAGGAGAAAGCATAATCATAGGGGAAAACATAGAAGTAAGAATACTGGAAATATCAGACGGAAAACTAAAAATAGGCATAGAAGCACCCAGAGACATCACCATCCTAAGAAAAGAAGTCTACGATGAAATAAAAGCAGAAAACCAAAAATCCCTAGAAACAGAAGCAAACCTAAATATTCTAGACATTTTGGGAGAAATAAAGAAACAGTAGGGGAAGGATAGCAAAACAACTGTTTAACTACTGTTCAACTATTGCTCAACTATTGTTCAACCATTGTTCAAAAAGGGAGGTAGCCATGAAAATCAGAGACATTATGAAATCACCGGCAATAGCTGTAAGGCCAGATGAAACAGTAAAAAAGGCCCTAGATATTATGAACAAGCAGCATATAAACGGAACCCCAATCATAGATGAGGAAAACCATGTCATAGGAATCATAGTCAAAGCAGACATCTATAGATTCCTTATAGACCCAGGCCACTATGACACCTGCCCAGTAGAGTGGGTCATGACAAAAGAAGTAGTCAATGTAGATGCAGATGAAGACATCATAAGCGCAGCAAAAAAACTAAGAAAGAAAGATGTTATAGCCATGCCAGTCTTAGATGATGGAATCCTAGTAGGGACAGTATCCCTAGAAGACTTTCTAGACCACTTTATCAAGGAATAATCCACAAGAATGATTCATATTGTTTATTAAAACAATTGCTTGACTATTGCTAGGCTATGGCTTGGTTATTTGCTTGACAATCGATCGAAAGGGGTGTGATTGAAAATGACCAATGAAGAATTTCAAATACTGGTATTAGATAAATTGGACAATCTAGCTAGCAAATTAGGTTTATTAGACAATAAGGTAGAAACACTAGACAATAAGGTAGAAGCACTAGACAGTAAGGTAGAAGCATTAGAAAACAAGGTAGAATCTATGGACAATAGGTTAGGTTATTTAGAAAGTAAAATAAAATCCATAGATGAAGGGTTAGCAAGTCTGGATATAGAGGTAAAAGTCATTAGTAAGAAACTGGATGCAGTCGTAGAACAAACTGCAGATTTGACAGAATTTAAAAGAGAGGTCAAGGCAGACTTAGAAGAAATTAAATCGAATTCTACAATGCTAGAATTCTTCACAGCAAGCAATTGGAAGGATATAGCAAGTTTAAAACTAACTAGACAATAAATATTAAGGCCCTTATGATACTATAAGAGCCTTTTTTTAATTTCCCATAGTATCCAAGCCCTTAACCCTAATCATATTCATAAGTTGAGAATTATCAGATTATTAATTCCCTAAACTTCTTTATTTTAACCTTCAAATACTATAATATATATATAAGACTAAAAAGATAAAGGTGATTTAATGAAAGACATAAGTGCCACTCCATTTTTAAAATGGGCAGGGGGCAAGAGACAGTTATTAGCCACAATTAGTGAAAATCTACCCAAAGAACTGGAAGAAGGAAAAATAAACAAGTATATTGAGCCCTTTGTAGGAGGAGGAGCTTTATTTTTTGATCTTATTCAAAAATATAATTTTCAGGAAATAATTTTAAATGACTACAACAGTGACCTAATAAATCTTTATAAATATATAAAAAATGATGTAAATCTATTGATTAACAAATTACAAACAATTTCCGAACAATATCTAAAACTTGACCAAGAAGACAGAAAAGAATACTTTTATAAGATAAGAGAATCTTACAACAAGGCTACTAGTGATAGTATAGAAAAGGCAGTCTACCTTATTTTTTTAAATAAAACCTGTTTCAATGGTCTTTATAGGGTCAACAAGAAAAATCAATTCAATGTACCCCATGGGAGATACAAGAATCCAACTATCTTAAACAAAGAAAACTTATTAAATGTATCACATCTACTTGAAAACGTAAATGTTACGTCTGGGGATTTTTCAAAGATTGAGTCCCTTGTAGATGAAGAAACCTTTGTATATTTTGATCCCCCCTATAGGCCCTTGAGCACTTCATCTAGCTTTACATCTTATTCAAACAATGAATTTAACGATAGTGAACAAATTCGGTTAGCAGAATTCTTTACCAACCTGGATGGTAAAGGGGGCAAACTAATGCTTAGTAACTCTGATCCCAAAAACGCAGATATTGAGGATGAGTTTTTTGATGATTTATATAAAGATTACAATATAAGAAGGGTAAATGCGAAGCGGACCATAAACTCAGATTCCAATGGAAGGGGGAAGATTACAGAACTACTGATTACAAATTATTAGGAGGTAGAGATGAGGGATTTAGCTATCTATAAGAAAATGGGATTAAATAATAAATCTCAAGTATTTGCTTATTTTATGGAAAACCTTAGATATTCAAATAGAACCTTTGACTTTTATGTAGATTGGTCCAAGGTTTTTCAAAATGTTGAAAACATAGAAATAGAACTAAATTTATTAAATTATCTTATAGGCAAAGAAGATATAAAAACCGAGCTTGCAAATTTAATCATGGAATATCCCAAAATAGTATAGGTCATTCCTGTTTTAATAGCCATTCGTGAAAAGAATTTAGAAGTTTTGGTAAACTTTAAGACTCCAGATTGGGAATACAAAAGCTTTTCATTTAGAAAGAAATCAGAATACTCACCTGATGAAATAGAAAGTATAGTTGAATTTGTGGACAAGGTAGGGCTTTTGCAACTATTAGAAAACAAACAAATTAAAAACTTAGTGGACTATTCCATAGGACTAGAAGTAGGCATAGGGACAAATGCCAGAAAAAATAGGGGCGGAAAAATAATGGAGGATATAATTGAATGGCATATAAGATCCTTATGCACAAGTCTAAATCTAGACTACCTTACACAGGCTACTAAAAATGGGATAAAAAATAAATGGGGTCTTGATCTACCCATAGATAAAAGTTCACGACAATATGACTTTGCCCTACTTAACAAAGATAAGAAACTCATACTCATAGAAACAAACTTCTTTTCAGGAGGGGGTTCCAAACTTAAATCAGTTGCAGGCGAATTCCAGGCTTTAAATGACTTCCTAAAAACTCAGGAAATAGTAGATAAATTCATATGGATAACTGATGGATTTGGCTGGAATACAGCAAAGCTACCCCTAGAGGAAGCCTTTATACACAACTATTTTCTTATAAATACTAAAATGATCTTTGATGGTGTTCTTGAAGAGATTATCAAAGACTGAAAGGAAGGGTCAGATAATGAAATGCGAATTTTGTTCAGAAATGCTTAGAAGCAAAGATTATATAGACCATTTAAAAGATAATCATTCTAAGGAATATCAGGAATTCATAGAAGAACTCATTGAACTAAACAACAGTGGAAATACCATTTCTGATATGGCTAGAGAACTTAGCCTACCTAAAAACCTAATAAATGAAAATCTAAACATTTTAATGGAAGCATCTGGGGAATATAAGATAGAGAACCCCTTAAATATAAAGAACTGGGAACCTAAAGATTTTAAAATGGAAGCAACTACTATGTGGAGTTTTAGACAAAGGGGAAATTGGGCAACCCATAGTGGTAAGTATAGGGGAAACTGGTCACCCTACATACCCAGAAATCTAATACTAAGATATTCTAAAGAAGACGATGTAGTACTGGATCCATTCTTGGGAAGTGGGACAAGCCTTATAGAAACAAAGCTCCTGAAAAGAAAAGGAATAGGCATAGACATCAACCCTTCAGCTGTAAATCTGGCAAAAGAAAACCTTAGGTTCAATAAAAACCAAGACTATCAGCCTGACATTTATCAAGGGGATTCAATAAACCTACATATGATAGAAGATGAATCCATAGACCTCATTTGTGCCCATCCACCCTATGCCAATATAATCAAATACAGTGACAATATAAAAGGAGATCTTTCCCATTTGGAAATGGAAGATTTCCTAGTAGAAATATCAAAAGTGGCCAAGGAACTATTTCGTGTTCTTAAGACCAACAAATATTGTGGAATTCTTATAGGAGATACAAGGAAAAATAAGCATATAGTACCCCTAGGCTTTAGGGTTATGGAAGAATTTTTAAAGGCAGGATTTGTTTTAAAAGAAAACATAATTAAGGAACAACACAACTGCAAGGCAACAGGCTTCTGGTACACAAGAAGCATAGAATACAATTTCCTGCTTATAGCCCATGAGTATCTTTTTGTTTTTAGGAAGCCTTAGGACAAAGGCCTTTCTTGCTTTAGTCCAGAGACTTCCTCCTTCCATCCGGAATGACAGGAAAAGACATCCAAAAAATGTTCCTTTATTCTGTAATCCGGAGGTTCCCTTTTCTCCTCGTCATCCAGAGGAACCCCTTCCCTCTGTCATCCAGAGGAACCCCTTCCCTTTGTCATCCAGAGGAGAGAAGCGACGAAGGATCTTAGACCCCAAAGCTAGACCCCAGGTCATCTCGACTGAAATGGAGAGATCCCCTCTTCTAAGACCCACAAGCTAAATACAAAATGTAGTGGTGGACGCCCCTGTCCACCTGCATGATCCAAACAACTATAAATTATAAGTTTTATAATTCACCCCTTAAACATTCCTTTACCCCTCCGATATATAGAGTAAGAAGATGAATGGCCATGCTTCTAACAAACACTTTTGTCATCCAGAGCGAAGCGAAGGATCTGGGGCTAGCAACTTAGGCTTAAGATTCCTCGTAAGATAAAGCCTTTAGGCTAGACTCGGAATGACAAAAAAACAAAAACTGGCAAGGATGCCAAATCAAAAATTCAAGGAGGAAGAAGAATGAGGATTAAGCAAAACATATCAGCAATGAACACTTATTCAAGACTTACAGCAGCAAACGCTCAAAAGAGTGGATCTCTAGCAAAACTATCATCAGGCTTAAGGATCAACAAGGCAGGGGACGACGCAGCAGGACTGTCTATCTCTGAAAAAATGAGAGGCCAAGTAGGAGGGCTTAAACAATCTATAAGAAATGCCCAAGACGGTATCTCCCTTATCCAAACGGCAGAGGGTGCTTTGACAGAAACTCACTCTATCTTAAATAGGATGAGAGAGCTGGCAGTACAAGCCTCAACAGATACAAACACTGAAGAGGACAGGGCAGAAATCCAAAAAGAAATGGATAGGCTAGAGGAAGAAATGGACAGAATAGCCAAAGACACTGAGTTTAACGGTATGGCTCTATTGGATGGAAGCTTTAAAGAAGTTGAAGATGGTGTAGAAGGGAAAAAACTAACCTTCCACATAGGTGCAAATCAAGGGCAAAACCTAATACTAAACATAGAAAACATGAGAGCAGAGGCCCTAGGAGTTAATAAGACTGAAGCAAGCGATGTTAAAGATATTAAAGTAGAAGGTGGAGGAACAGAGGAAGCCCAATATCAATATACGGCAATTGAGAATCAAACTGTAGAAGTAGGTGGACAGAACTATACTGGTCAAACTGTATACAAAGACGAGGACGACAATGTAGTAGCAGTAAAAGTAGATGGTAAATTTTATGGTATCGATAATGTTAAAGACGATGGAAATGATAATGGTGTTCTTATACCAATAGATAGTACAGAGGAATTTGACAATCCAGAAGTTCCATCAGACCCAGCAACAGGAGAAGCTGCTACTGGTATCAACCTAACTACTCAAGAAGCTGCTGACAGATCAATCACAATCATAGACGAAGCGATTAAGAAAGTTTCACAAGAAAGATCCAAGCTGGGTGCTACTCAAAACAGACTAGAGCATACAATCAATAACTTGACAGCAACAGCTGAGAACCTATCAGAAGCAGAATCAAGAATCAGAGACGTAGACATGGCAGAAGAAATGATGGCCTTCACTAAGAACAACATCCTAAGCCAGGCAGCAACAGCCATGCTAGCCCAAGCTAACCAAATGCCAATGTCAGTACTACAGCTTTTACAATAGTCAAGCAATAGTCAAGCAATAGACAAGCGGTAGTCTAGCGATAGTAAAGACATTGAACGATGGTTGAACAGTAGTTAAAAAATTGTTAAACGATTGTAAAAGAGTAGATCTCTCGACAGGTTCGAGATGACTGGGTCCTAGCTCTTGGGTTAATCAAAATAGACATGGACCACTAGGTAAGACAAACAAATATTAAATAATATACAAACAAAAAATGGTGGCCGGCGGAAGATTCTGCTGGCTTTCTTTAAAACTTAGGGGTGAGAGTGATGATATATGTTACTAGACCTGTAACTGAAACCCATAAGACTGTGCCAAGCACTGCCGAAAGGACACTAGATTCTAGCTTCAGGGAAAGGGTTCCAGTACCAGTAGATGATGGAAGTACTCCAAGAGAAAGTAGGGATTTTAACTTTGATCAGGAAGAATTAAGTGCTGCCATAGCTGAAGTCAATGATATGATATTCAAGGACAACAGTAGGTTTGAGTTCAAACTTCACGAAAGAACTGGCCGTATTATGGTAAAGCTTATAGACAAGGACACCAAGGAAGTACTAAAAGAAATACCACCAGAGAAGATATTGGACTTAGTTGCTAGTATATGGGACCTAGTCGGTATACTAGTGGATGAGAGGGGATAATATGTCAGGATTCAATATTATAGGATCATATTCAGGTATAGACCAGGCTATGATTGATAAACTTATGGAAGCACACAAAATGCCCTTGGTAGGTTTAGCCAATAAAAAAACTTCTATCACAGACAAGCAAAATGCCTGGAAGGACATAAACACTAGGCTAAATAGTCTTTTTGAAAAACTAAAAACACTGGAAAAAGCATCAACCTTCACGTCTAAAGCAGCTACATCAAGTAACGACAAGATGGTAGGGGTAAGTGTAGGCTCTGCTGCACCTACAGGTAGATATGACATTAAGGTGAACCAGTTAGCCACCAGTTCAAGAATCATAGGTGGAGGCATACCAGAGACTAGCTTTGAAGATGGAGAATTAGCCCTAGAAGGCTATTTCAATATTCATGATGATAGGGGAAATATAGTTAAAATAGATATAAATGAAGATATGAAAAATGCCAATGATGTGGTCAAGGGAATCAACAAGGCTATAGAAGAAGCAAACAAGAAGATTGTAGAGGACAACAAGGACCTACCAGCAGGTGAAAAGAAAGAACTAGTAAAGATAAATGCAACTGCTATAGATGGAAAGATTGTATTGACTAATGAAGAGACTGGCAAAAGGGAGATAAAACTTACAGGGGACAACAAGCTAACCCTTACCAAGCTAGGCCTAAACCAAGCAGCTAGGAAGAATGAAGCAGGTGAAGATGCTGAGTTCAATATTAATGGTGTAGATGTAAACAGCAAGTCAAACACTGTCTCCAATGTCATAGAGGGTATGACCTTAAGCCTTCATAGGGCCCATGATAAAGACAATCCTAGGGACTATGAAACTATAATAGTAAATGATGATATAGAGAAGGCCAGTAAGGCCGTAAAAGAATTTGTAGACCAGTATAACTCTAATATGCTGTTTTTAGAAGGCTTGACAGAAGCAGGGGATCCAGAAACTCCAGGTTCCAGGGGTAAACTGGCAGGAGAATCAGCTGTAGTAAGACTCCAATCCAGACTTAGGACTCTAGTAACTAATACCATAACTAGGGATAAGGATGCTATTAATGACATTTCTCAACTGGGTGTAGCAACTAAGGATAGGTCAGGAGAACTACATTTTGACTCCGCCCAATTTACAAAAATGATGAAGGAAAATCCAAATGCAGTTATAACTTTCTTTATGGGCACCGGGGAAAAGGATGCCAGCGAAAAAACTATAGAAAATGGTTATGTTGCAAAACTTAATTCTGAGATAGATGGATATATATCTACTAAAAAAGATGAGCATGGCAGGCTGGGAATAATTAAATCCACCATGGAATCTTATGACAAAACCATAAAGGATATAAACAAGCAAATAGAAAGATTCAATGCCCGTATGGAGAAGAAGGAAGCCCACTATATCAAGGTGTTTTCAGCACTAGATGTGGCCATGATGAAGGCTGAAAGTCAGATGGGATGGCTACAGGGCCAAGTAGATGCAATGAACAATGTACGACGATAGAAGGAGGCAAATCACATGAATCAAGCCTATGCCAGACAAGCATATGAAAACAACAGGGTTACCACAGCACCTCAGAAAAAACTTATAATCATGCTTTATGATGCTGGAATTAAAAATATCAAACTTGCAAAGTTATCCATGGAAGAAAAGGATATAGAGAGGACCAACACCTATCTAATCAAGGCACAAAACATCATTTCTGAGTTTATGAATACACTGAACTTTGACCTAGGTGGAGATATAGCTAGGGACCTATATGCCCTTTATGACTATATGTACAAGGGACTTATCAGGGCTAATATAGACAAGGATATAGATAAATTATCAGAAATAGAAAGATATATGGAAGAGTTGAGGGAGACATGGATGCAAATCTAAGGGACTTATTGGATGAAAGGGACAAGTCTTTAAATTATATAGAGGAAAGTCTAAATAACTGGGATGGGAGTATGGATCAAGCCCTGGAAGTTTCTGAGACCAATGGACCATATTTTGAAAGATTAGAATCTTTAGATGAGAGCCTAAAAAAGTTCTCCCACCCCTCCATATATTCTGAAGAATATGTAGGAAAGTTAAGCGAAATCATGGAAAAACACATGGAACTTTTAGAGTCCTTAAGGCAAAATAGACAACAAGTCTTGGACAAGATGAAGGAGATAAATAAGAAGGATGAGATTATAGGCTCCTATATAAATAGGGAGATAGAGTCTATATTTATAGATAAGGATTTATAACGATAGACAAGCAATAGACAAGCAATAGACAAGCAATAGACAAGCAATAGACAAGCAATAGACAAGCGATAGACAAGCAATAGACAAGCAATAGACAAGCAATAGACAAGCGATAGTCAAGCAATAGTCAAGCAATAGACAAGCAATAGACAAGCAATAGACAAGCGATAGACAAGCAATAGACAAGCAATAGACAAGCAATAGACAAGCGATAGTCAAGCAATAGTCAAGCAATAGACAAGCAATAGACAAGCAATAGACAAGCGATTGATCTTGTCATCCTGAGATATCAGTATAAGGATCACCCGTGAAGGATCTGGGGCTGTACTTTGTGGTCATAGAAACGGGGATCTCTCCACTAGGGTCGAGATGACCGGGGCGTGACTTTGGGGTCTAAGATTCCTCGTCGTTACACTCCTCGGAATGACAGAGAGAATAAGCTCTTGGAATGATACATATGATTGTTTGTCATCCAGAGCGAAGCGAAGGATCTGGGGCTAGTAACTGAGGTCAAAGATTCCTCGTCGCTACACTCCTCGGAATGACAGAGGGAAATGTGCTCCTAGGAATGACAGAGGGAAATGTGCTCCTAGGAATGACAAAGGGAATAGGCTCCTTGGAATAACCCATATGATTGTTTGTCATCCAGAGCAAGCCAAGGATCTGGGGCTTGGAATTGGGATCAGCCTATAATGATATTGATTTCAAACATTTATAATATTTATAATGGAGATAAGTGGAATGCCAAACCTCCAATTTTAATATAAAATCAATGATAATACTCCATTACATACATATGGCGTTAGTTTACTAACGTCTTTTTGATATTTTTGTTGATAATTGTCAAAACTTATGTTAATATGAAAATTAATGCAAGACTTTGTAAGAAATGGCAAACCTACTGTGAAGTAGGGACGCAAAACTGTAGGGTCTTTGAGAATAAAGATAGCCAGTTGTACTAATAAGTCTTTTTTTAATATACGGAATCTTAAATTAAGGATGGTGAGTGTCATGGATATATCCTACAATTTAATAAAGAGAGGCCTTGATATGTCTTCCTTGAGACAAAAGGCCATTTCCAGCAATATTGCAAATGTAAATACTCCGAATTATAAGGTAAGCAGGGTTGAGTTTGAAAGAATTCTTGGACGAGCCATAGATGGGGTTGCGGTTAAAAAGACCCATGACAATCATATAGGAATCAGGGACATATCTGATGTGAAGCCCTTGGTTTATAAAAGTCGCTCTACCAGCCTAAAGGACAATGGAAACAATGTAGATATAGATGTAGAAATGACGGAATTGGCAGCCAATGAAATTTATTACAACACCTTGATTCATTCATTGAATGCCAAGCTGGGGTCTTTAAATTATGTGATAAACAGGTAGGAAACGATAGTCTAGCAGTAGGGGAACCATAGTTGAACAATTGGGGAACGATTGTTGTTGGGGTTATTCTTTGGGGTCTTAAAAGAGGAGATCTCTCCACTAGGGTCGAGATGACAGGGGCCTAGCTCTGGGGTCTAAGATTCCTCGTCGCTATGCTCCTCGGAATGACAAAGGAAAAGTGATCCTCGGAATGACAGAGGAAAAGTGATCCTCGGGATGACAGAGGGAATGTGATCCTGGGACTATCACATATGATTGTTTGTCATCCTGAGATATCAGTATAAGGATCACCCGTGAAGGATCTGGGGCTAGCAATCAAGGTCTAAGATTCCTCGTCGTTACACTCCTCGGAATGACAGGAGGACTATGCTCCTGGGAATGACAGAGAGGAAGAACTCCTCGGAATGACTAGGGAAGGGTATTGGGGTCAGTGGACACAGGGGTCCACCACTACGAAAAATATTCAGCGCCAAAGAATGTATATTTTGGCGAAGGAGTTATGGATAAGTATTAAACAATTGTTTAACCATAGTTCAACAACTGTTCAACTACCGTTTAAGAATTGTTAAAAAAGGGGTGTAGATATGTCGGTTTTTAATTCTATGAAAATTTCAAAATCACCCTGCCGGCTAACTGCAATTTTACTGGTGCATGTTTTCGCTGTTCTGCCGGCAATTTTTTTGGTTATTTCAGCTTCCATTATTACCGAATCCGACGAGAGGATGTCTCCGGCTTCCATCATCGTCAG
>CAZFIO010000064.1:0-11447 GCA_964519585.1 uncultured Tissierellaceae bacterium | reverse complement strand
TTAAATTACAAGGTTAAAGGTTTTTATATTTAGGATTCTACTGCAAAAGTCGGGAAAAGTAAAAGATATTTAAAATACATGTTGAAATATCTTTCAATATGTATTATTATATAATCTGTTAGATAAATTGGGGCTTTGGCGAAGTTGGGATCGCGTCTGACTGGCAGTCAGAAGGCCAGGGGTTCGAATCCCCTAAGCTCCACCAGAATAAAAAAACTACCAGTATTTCTGGTAGTTTTTTTAAATTTATTTTCGTTTTTTGGTTTATGCTTTCTGCTTTATGCCTTGGCATAATTCCCTAGCAACAATTTTTAATAAGTCAAGACATGTATTAAGGGTATGGTTATCCTCATCTAATAAGGGATTAAACTCCACAAAATCCATTGACCTTACAAAACCCTGACTAAGGATATATTCTATAGTATATCTAGCATCATCAATAGAAAAACCATCTATCTCAGGCGTACCAGTACCAGGGACAATTTTCTTATCCAAGACATCTATATCGAATGAAAAGTGAACCCCATCTAGTTCTGATTCTAAGATTTTTATTTTTACCTCTTCTAATACATTACCCAATCCTATGTCCTTAATAACATCCATAGGGTAAAAGTTTATTTTACTATTGTTAATTAAGTCAATTTCACCCTGGTCTAGGGACCTAGCACCTATAATATAGGTATTCTCAGGCTTTACTTTTTGTCCTTTAAAATACAAATCAACCATCCTATCATATCCTAGTCCCATAGAAGCTGCCAGAGGCATACCATGAATATTTCCTGAGGGAGATGTTTCAGGCGTGTTTATGTCTCCGTGGGCATCTACCCAAATTACAGCCATATTTTCATAAAACTTTCTAGCACCAGCTATACTTCCTATAGATAGGGCATGGTCCCCTCCTAGCACTAGGGGGAAAGAACCAGCCTCTAGTGAACTATATACCTTATGGGCCAAGTTATTATTGGTTTCTAGGATTGACTCTAGATACTTCATTGTCTTATGGTCCTTGTACTTATCCTTATCATCTACTCTGGGGACAAATACATTACCCATATCATAAATATTGAGATTATTTTCTCTGAAAATTTTAATTATACCAGCTTCCCTAAGTTTGTCCGGGCCATCTTGAACCCCATCTATATCACAACCATACTTTAAGGGAACCCCTATTATATTTATATCCAAATCATCACTTCCTCTTAATAATAAGAATATTATACATCAGTCTTAATTTTTTGTCACTAGTCCATAATCTAGTAAAGGGTTGTAAAAACTTACAAGCTGGACACTAGATAAAGATTCCTATTTTGGTTATAATTGAAATAGAAGAAAAGGTAGGTGGGTTTATGTCAAAATTTTACTATGCGGTTAGGGTAGGAAAAAAGCCAGGTATATATAAGACCTGGGAAGAATGTGAAAACCAGGTAAAGGGATTTAAGGGAGCCAAATATAAAAAGTTTAAGACCAAGGAAGAGGCTAATAATTTTATGGAAAATATAGAATCAGATCTTGGTGGAAAAGAAATCTTAGACCTAAAAGATAAGGAAATTATAGCCTATGTTGATGGTAGTTTTTCCTTGGACAAGATGACTTTTTCCTATGGAGTGGTTTTAATTACCAAACAAGGAATAGAAGAATTTATGGGTAAGGATGATGATGAAGACCTGGCTAGCATGAGAAATGTTTCCGGGGAATTAAAGGGGGCTATGGTGGCCATGGACCTGGCTCTTGATAGGGGTATGGAGGTCCTATACTTACATTATGACTATGCAGGTATCGAAGAATGGGCCCTTGGCAGGTGGAAGACCAACAAGGAAGGTACGCAGAAATATAAGGAATACTATGATAGTATTAAGGGGAAATTAAGGGTAGTTTTTGTAAAAGTGGAGGCACATACAGGAGTAGAATATAATGAAAGGGCAGATAGACTGGCAAAAGAAGCTCTACTTTAGTAGGAGAGCCTCTTATAAGTAATATGGTTCTTTTCCAGTAGTTCTATAGCATAGTCATCAATTCGGTAATCATTTTTAAAATATAATTCCTTAATACCTGCTTGTATAAGTGCCTTGGTACAATTTAAACAGGGGAAATGGGTTACATAAGCTGTACAGTTTTTCACAGAGATTCCTTCCTTTGCACAGTAGAGAAGGGCATTCATCTCTGCATGAATAGTTGCAATACAGTGACCATCCCTCATAGTATGTCCTGTATCATCACAATGGGGATTTCCAGAGACGGAACCATTGTAGCCAGTAGATACTATTCGATTATCATCATTGACCAAGAGACAGCCAACTAGGGCTCTGTCACAGGTAGACCGACTAGCAACCAGGTCAGCCAATTGCATAAAATATTCTTGCCAAGATTTTCTTTGACTCATAAGATACCTCCATAAGTTTGATGAATATTATTATAACACTTTTTTAAACGATATGGAAACATATGAACCATAGTCTTACAATGGTCAAACAGTTGTCAAACAATAGTTAAACGATTGTTAATAAGCTAAAGGTTGAAAGTGTAAAGCTTAAAGATTCTAGGGTCTCAGCTTAAGGGTTGTAAATACGGAGATCCCTCGACCCTGTTCGGGATGACTTGGGTCCTACCCTTTGTTGGGATCAGCGGACAGAGGCGCCCGACACTACAGCTTATCCTGTCCTGTAGAGCTAGCCTCTACAAGTGCCCTAATCAGTCTTGGCTGCCCGTGACCCAAAAGTCATGACCCTAGTAAAAACAATTGTTTGTCTACTGTTAGACTACTGTTAGACTATTGTTCATTGGGGTAGATATAATAGTGATAAAGATAAGAATAAAAACAAGAAAGTAATAAGGGGGATTTAATTTATGCTAAAGGATTTTAAGGAATTTATAGCAAAAGGAAATGTTATGGACCTGGCAGTAGGTGTAGTTATAGGTGGGGCTTTTGGTAAGATTGTCACATCTTTAGTAAATGATATAATTATGCCCCTGGTAGGTTTATTAGTAGGTGGAATTGATTTTTCTAATTTATTTATTGCTTTGGATGGGGGTACTTATCAAACCTTGGCTGATGCCCAGGAGCTAGATGTGGCAACCTTGAACTATGGCTTATTTATAGGCTCTGTAATTGATTTTCTTATTATAGCGGCTTCAATCTTTATTGTAATTAGGCAGATCACCAAGCTTAAAAAGGTAGAAGAAGTAGAAGCAGAAGTGGAAGTTACAACTAAAGAGTGTCCATACTGTATTTCTGAAATTCCAATTGAAGCTACCAGATGTCCGCACTGTACATCAGAACTAAAAGAAACAGTTTAACCAGGAGAGTGGTATTATGTATGGTTTAGTATTGGAAGGTGGAGGAGCCAAGGGTTCCTACCATATAGGAGCCTATAAGGCCATACTAGAAGAAGGAATTGATATCCAAGGAGTAGCAGGAACCTCCATAGGAGCCCTAAATGGTGCCATGATAGTGCAGGGAGACTATGATGTTTGCTATCAACTTTGGGATGAAATATCATATTCTATGATAGTAGGTGAAGAAGGTAATATTTTCACAGATTTTGCAGAAGCAGAGCTAAGCCTTGAGGATTTTAAAAAACTAAGTAAAAAGACCTTAAACCTTATTAGGGGAAGGGGATTCAGTGTAGATCAGTTTAGATTTATGCTGGACAAATATATAGATGAGGACAGGATAAGGGCATCACACAAAGATTTTGGTATAGTAACCTTTAATCTTTCAGATTTTAAACCAGTAGAAATCACCATAGACGAAATCCCCCATGGAGAACTAAAGGACTATCTTATGGCCTCTGCCTACTTGCCTATTTTCAAATTTGAAAGGCTAGGTGGAAAGCTATATTTGGATGGAGGTATTTATGACAATCTTCCCTTTAGGATATTGCAAAAGAAGGGCTATGAGGAATTAATCCTAGTTAGAACCCATGGCAGGGGGATTATCAGAAAGTTAAATGGAGACCAAATAAATACAGTAACTATCTCTCCTTCAGACGATTTAGGCCATTCTTTTACCTTTGAGGCAGAAACAGCAAGAAGAAATATAAACCTAGGCTACTATGATGGTTTAAGAGCTTTAAGGGGCTTAGCAGGAGAAAGGTACTATATAGAAGCGGATTTCCCAAGGGACTTTGGTTTTAAATATCTCTTAAGCCTGGATGAAAAGATTAGGGAAGATATAAACAGTCTACTAGGATTTAAATATGGAGACAGTAGAAGGGTTCTCTTTGAATACTCTATACCCAAGCTAGGTTCAATTCTAGGCTTAGAAAAAGACTTCTCATACGATGAGCTTATTATCTCATTGTTGGAGAAACTAGGGGAAAATAGAGAAGTTGATAGGTTTAAGCTATATAGTTACCAGGAACTTAAGAATGAAGTAAGGATTAAGAAAAGACCTAAACAAAAAGAAGAAAATATAGACCATGGAATACTAGGGAAAATTATGGAGAAGGTTGACATTAGCTCTGCCTTTAACAAGGATAATCTAATAATAAATGTTGCAGAAAATTTTTTCAAAGAGATAAATGAAGGATGAAGAATTTGGAGATAGAGAAACTAGTTAAAAGATTAAGAAAAAGAAAAGTAGGATCTATAGAGCCTATGTTAAAATTCGCGGTACTAATTCCCATAATAAAAAACAATGATAGATGGGAACTAATCTTTGAACTTAGGTCTATGGATCTAAAGTCACAACCAGGTGAGATTTCTTTTCCTGGTGGAAGGTTAGAAGAAAATGAAGGCTATATGGAAGCTGCAGTCAGGGAAACTATTGAGGAGCTTAATATAGGAGAAGAAAACATAGAAGTCCTAGGAGAATTGGATTATCTCATATCTTATTCTAATATGAGGATACACTGCTTCCTAGGCCTAGTAAGTGGGGTAAGGGCAGAGGATATTTTACCAAATCCTGCTGAAGTTGACCATGTATTTACAGTACCCTTGGATTACTTTTTAAATAATCAGCCTAAAGAATACTATCTAGAGATGGAAACCAAGTATAATGCAGAATTTCCCTACAACCTGATTCCAAAGGGCAGGGACTATAATTTTAGGAAGCCCAGAAGACCCATCTACTTTTATCAATATAATGATTATATTATCTGGGGCTATACTGCATCTATGGTAAATCAGCTAGTGAAAACAATAAAGGACCTTTAGGTCCTTTTATTCATAATCAGGCGATTTTATTTTTTTAAGAAAGGTAAATAAAAATATTGCAGTAATCAATGATGAAACAAAGTCTGCCATGGCACCAGCCATCCATACACCCTTTAACTGGAATAAGTTTGGTAAGATTATAAGTGCTGGAATCAGAAGTAAAACCTGCCTTGATAAACTTAAAAAGGCAGAGTGCTTAGGCTTGCCTGTAGCTTGGAAAAATGCAGAGCTTACCACCTGAAAACCAATAACTGGTAGCATGGATAGGTAGATTCTCAAGCCAGGTACAGCAATGCTTATCAGCTCTTTAATGTCAGCTTCATCAGATATAAACAAGCTAATAATTTTATCTGGGAAGAACTGGGTGAAGATGAAACCTATAATGCTTATGGTAGAAGCCCCTATAATTGCATACTTTAAGGTTTGAACCACTCTGTCATAGGCCTTGGCACCATAATTAAAGCCAATAATTGGTTGTCCACCTTGATTGATTCCAAAGATAGGCATTAGTATAAGCATGGTTACAGAATTAATAACCCCCATACTGGAAGTTGCTAGGTCACCACCATATCTTTGTAAATTAGTATTCAAAAGAACCGTTACTAAACTAGCTGCCAGTTGCATGCTAAAAGGTGAGAAGCCTATGGATATTATTTCAAGGAATATAGGCATTCTAGGTTTTAAGTACTCCCTTTTAATTGTAAGCATACTTTTACCACCTAGGAAATAAGACATGACCCATAGGGTAGAAACAGCTTGAGAAATAATAGTAGCTAGGGCTGCCCCCTTTACCCCCATATTAAAGACAAATATAAAGATAGGGTCCAAAATAGTATTTAAGATAGCCCCTATTAGCATGGTAACCATGGCTATTTTTGGATTACCCTCTCCTCTTATAAAGTTGTTCATTCCAAATCCTAGGGACTGTATAGGTGCACCTATAAGTATAATCCTAAGATAGTCCTTGGCATAACCGATATTTGACTGACTTGCTCCAAACCTTAAGAGTAAAGGCTCTAAAAATATTAAACCCAAAATAGAAATAATTGAAGAAATCAAAAGCAGGAAGAATATTGCATTTCCTGCAATCCTATCTGCATCTTCCTTTCTATCCTGGCCAAACCTTATAGAAGATAGGGTATTGCCCCCTATACCTATTAGCATACTAAAGGCCATAAGAATAAGAGTCATAGGCATACCTACATAAAGACCACCTATAGCCCTTCCATCTACACCATGACCTATAAAAATCCTATCAACAATATTATACAAGGCATTTACCAACATACCTATAATAGCAGGGATGGAAAACTTAACCAGTAAGTTCTCTACTGGGGCTGTACCCAGTAATTGTGCCCTTTCCTCTTGTCTGTCCATTAATTCACCCCTATATATGATTAAATATAAAATAGATAGGGCTTAAAAACCCTATCTATTATTATATACTAAAAATTTTATTTTTCTATGATAGTTTAATAATTAACTAGTTTGTGAACATTTGCGTCCAATAGATGGTTCCTTTTGCATCAGTATAGGCACCAACCCCTATGGTTTTGAAAGAAGGATTTAGTATATTTGCCCTATGGCCGGAAGAATTCATCCAACCATTTACCACTGATTGGGCAGATATATAACCCATAGCTATATTTTCACCAGCAGTATTGTAATTGATACCAAAGGACTTCATCATATCAAAGGGGCTACCATATTTAGGTGAATTATGGCTAAAGTAGTTATTCTTTGCCATATCTTCAGATTTTACCCTAGCTACATTTGATAATTGAGAAGAAGTAGTAAATGCAGATAAACCATTTTTTTGTCTTTCTATATTTACCAGCCTTATAACTTCCAACTCTATTTGTGAAAGATTTGTGTTTGGTACACTTGGTTTCTCCTCTACAATAGGTGGATTTGGTTTATTTACATCATTTGGTAAAGATGGCCTGTCCTGATTCTCTGGTAGAGATGGTTTATTTTGATTTCCAGGATACTCTGGTCTTACCGGTGGTGCTGGTTTACTTGGTTTTTCTGGAACCACAGGTTTTGACTCTGGTTTAGATGGACTAGAGTTTCCCCATCCATTTGAATAAGTAGTAACCTGCCAATTGTAGTTATAATCCCTATTAGTATACTCATCATAGAATTTATGCTCTACATTATAAGTATTGTTCTTGTAATAACCTGCAGCATGTCCAACTGTTGATAGTATCAACAAAACAGCTAATATTGAAAATACTTTAAACTTCCTATTTTTAAACATGTTCTTCCTCCTTGGATTTGTAATAATTTTGTAACTAATTAGGAGTATAGCACTGAAGGGAAGGAAGTTAAACCATCAGTTATTGGTTCAGATGGATAGGCATGGGAAATTACCCAAGTCTTATAAAATTAGGTAAGGTAGGGTCACCCCTACCTTTATTTTTCCTGGTTTTTAATCTATAAGCCTTATTTGGTGATATACTTTTTTGCCCTTTCTGATTAGGATTTTATCCTCCTTAAATTCATCTAGGTCAACTAGTCTTTCTATAGAATCCACCTTTTCATCATCTATACTTATACCACCCTGTTGAATTAATCTTCTACCTTCACTGTTGGATTTGATTAGTCCTGCAAGGTTTAGTAAGTCTATAATCCCCATCCCATCCTTAAATAAGGAACTTTTAACTTCACTATAGGGGATAGAACCTTCTTCTGAGGCACCTGAAAATAGGGCTCTTGCAGCATCCTGGGCCTTCCTAGCTTCTTCTTCGCCATGGACATCTCTTGTTACTTCAAAGGCCAAAACTTCCTTTGCCTTATTTATCCCTGCACCTTCAAGGGTTCCTAACCTTTTTACCTCATCCATAGGAAGGAAGGTTAAGAGACTTAAGAACTTCTCTACATCCCTATCATCAGTATTCCTTATATATTGATATAGGTCATAGGGGGAAGTTTTTTCAGCATCCAGCCAAATAGTTCCTGATTCAGTTTTACCCATTTTTACACCTGAGGCTGTAGTTAAAAGATTGATAGTCAAAACATAGGATTTTCCCCCTTCAATCTTTCGGATTAATTCGCAACCACCAAGAATATTTGACCATTGGTCACTACCACCTATTTGGATTTTACAATTGTGTTCTCTAAATAGATGCAAGTAATCATAGGATTGCATTAGAATATAGCCAAATTCAAAGAAGGTAAGACCTTCCTCCAACCTATTTTTGTAGGCATCAAAGGTCAACATCCTATTGACTGAAAAATGAACCCCTATTTCCCTCATGAAATCAAGAAAATTTAGGTCAAGCAGCCAGTTGGCATTGTTCACCATAAGGGCCTTGTCATCACTAAAGTCTAAGAACCTTCTAAACTGCTTTTCAAATCTCTTTGTATTATTGTCTATAAACTCTTTTGTCATAACCTTTCTCATTTCAGTCCTACCAGAGGGGTCTCCAATCATAGTAGTTCCACCACCCAAAAGGGCGATAGGCCTATGACCAGCATTTTGCATATGCTTCATAACCATTATCTGAAGATAGTGGCCTAGCGTAAGGCTGTCTGCAGTTCCGTCGAAACCTATATAAAAAGTTACAGATTCCTTGCCCAACAGTTCTCTTAGCTCATCTTCAAAAGTAACATGGTCAATAAAACCTCTTTCCGTTAAAGTATCAAAAACATTTTTCATTTTTCTCACCTCATTTATATTAAAAAAGGGTGTTCACATCCAAAAGGACGAGAAACACCCGTGGTACCACCTTAATTCGCATCAGCCTCAAACCCTTTAACGCAGAGTGGACGCAATGATTTCCCATTGAGACTCAGGAGCCGTAATTCGTTTATTTTTACGTTGCAGACCTTCCACCACCAGCCTACTCTCTATATTTAACAAAATAAACTACTAATTCCGTCAAAGCCTATATTTACTTGTAGGGGCCGACGACCCTGTCGACTGAACACAGTTAGTCAGCCATCAGTTAGACAGGAAAATATCAATCCGGGTCATTCGTAGGGGCGCACCTTTGGTCGCCCGTGACCTTCAAGCCCTGACCCTAGAACCTTTACGCTTTCAGCTTTTGGCTTACTAACAATCGCTTGACTATTGCTTGACAACTGCTTGGCAATTGTTTGTCTATCGTTAAAAGTATATTAATATAAAAAAATCCACCTGTCAAGGTGGAAAGAGAGGGTTTTTAACCCTCTACCTTTAATTCTACACTATTTTCCCAGATACCATGGATATTGCAGTAACTTGTTGCAAAAATTGTTCCTGATTTTTCAGTTTTAAATCTAGTTACCACATATGCATCTGTGTACAGTTGATTTTCTCCATGGGCTGAGAAATCATAAGTACCAATTTCAACAGGGAATTTGCTTCCTTCAGCTACAAAATAAACCTTAATCCACCCAATATAGTGTTCTAGTGTATTTGGATGGGCAATTTCTTCCCCTATAAGCACCTTTAATTCAACATATTCGTCAGCCTTAACAGATTCTGGTGCATGGATTACAGGTACATGTTTTTCACCTTTCCAGTCTCCACTTTGATAAAATTCTCCTATTTTCTTCAAAATCCCATTCTCCTTTCATTTCTTAAGTTTATTTCTATTTTTATATACCCTAAATATGAAAAAATCCCCATATTTATTACAAATATCATATAATTAAGATATAATACAGATATAGAGAAAACAAGGTGGAGATTAAATGGATAAAATTCAACTAATTGCAACAACTACATTTGGATTAGAGGCTATAGCAAAAAGAGAATTAGAAGATTTGGGATATAAGGATATAAAAGTTGAAAATGGAAAGGTAATCTTTTGGGGAACAGAGGAGGATATACCAAGGGCTAACTTATGGCTAAGAACAGCTGATAGGATATTGGTAAGGCTTGGAGAATTTAAGGCCCTAAGTTTTGAAGAATTGTTTGATAGGACCAAGGAACTACCCTGGGACGAATGGATAGAAGAAGATGGGAACTTTGTGGTAGAAGGAAAAAGTATCAATTCAAAGCTTTATAGTATATCAGATAGCCAGAGGATAGTTGAAAAGGCTATAGTAGAAAAACTGAAAACCAAGTATAAAAGAGACTGGTTTGAGAAAACAGGTGCCAAGTATACTGTAGAGGTTTCTATTTTGAAAGATATGGCATCCCTAACCATAGACACATCTGGAGAAGGCCTCCACAAAAGAGGCTACAGGGATAGGGCTGGGGATGCACCCATCAAGGAAACCCTAGCAGCAGCCATGATACTCCTTTCCTACTGGAATAAGGATAGAGTGCTTTTGGATCCCTTCTGCGGTTCTGGCACCATTCCCATAGAAGCAGCCCTAATAGGTAGAAACATAGCACCGGGTTTAGATAGGGAATTCGCAGCAGAAGGATGGTCAAGGATAAAGAAGGAAGCCTGGTCCCAAGCAAGAAAAGAAGCACTCTCCTTAATAGACAATGATAGCCAACTCCATATACTTGCATGTGATACTGATAAGAGGTCTATACTAAGGGCTAGGGACAATGCTGCAAACCTTGGGCTAGAAGATGACATATCATTCTTTATGAAGGATATGCGAGAGGTAGATATACCTACAGACTATGGGGTAGTAATTACAAATCCACCATATGGGGAGAGAATTGGGGAAAGAGATGAAATCCATCAGCTATATAGGGACTTTGGGGCAAAGTATGGAAGTCTTAAAACCTGGTCCATATACCTGATTACCTCTGAGGAAGAATTTGAAAAACTTTATGGGGCAAAAGCAGATAGAAAAAGAAAATTATATAATGGAAGAATAAAAGTAGATTATTACCAATATTATGGTCCAAGGCCACCAAAAAAATAAGGAGGATGGATATGAATATTTATACAAAAACAGGCGACAAGGGAAAGACCTCACTATTTGACAATAAAAGAGTATCTAAGGATGACATAAGGGTTGAAAGCTATGGTACGGTGGACGAACTAGGGACATTTTTAGGTTTGGCAAAAAACTATGTGGAAGATGAAAGAATGCATGATGAAATATTTGACATTCAAAACAAACTTTTTACAGTGGCCACCAACCTAGCCACAGAAGACCAAAGTAAGGTTGCTCACCACATAGTGGAAGAAGACATTAAAAGCTTGGAAGACCTAGTAGACTACTATATGGGGAAATTGGAAAATAAGGAGGGTTTTATTGTGCCAGGTTCAGGCAAAAAATCAGCCTACCTCCATGTAGCAAGAACAGTTTGTAGAAGGGCGGAAAGAAGGATGATATCCTTGTCTAAACTAGCTGACGTGGATCCTCTAGTTATCAAATTTGTAAACAGACTGTCA
>CAZFIO010000063.1:0-11872 GCA_964519585.1 uncultured Tissierellaceae bacterium | reverse complement strand
TTGGTTGCCTAATTTTATTTAATAGGAAAGTAGGACTTTCCTATTAAATAAAAAAAGGGCCTAGGCCCTTTTAGATTTCCTTTACAAATATACTTATTCCCTCATATTCACCACTTTTACTTTCTATAGCCTTCTCAAATATTTCCAAAAGATTACCGCTTTCAATTTGATTTGGCTCAATACCGAATATATTGTAGACCTTGCTGCCAGATCCTATTGTAGCATTATATTCATAAAATACACAGTCATTCCTTAAGAAGATCTCATGGGAATCTTCAAGGGCTTTTACAACCTCCTCCAAAGATACATGACCCAGCTGAAGATTTATGCTTACATAAGCCTTTAGTGGTAGATTTATATCAAATTCCTGGTTTAGTTCTAAAAGTCCACCAGCTATTTGGTAGACATTTTTTTCATACATTACTCGAGACTCATTGTCCTCATAGCCTAGTGTATCTGCAAGGAGTTTTTTAACAAAGTTTGTATACTCATCCTCCAATCGTTGGAGGGTATTAGTTTTACCTTCTACCTTAAATTCATAGTCATCCCTTATGTCCCTATTTCTATAGATTATATTAAAGTGAGTGTCCTTGCTGCTTTCTGAATAAGCCTTGATTATATAGGCTCCATCTTTAAAATTATAGGTCGGTTTTTCTAATTTTAAGTCCATCTGTGAGTAGTACTTTTCTACATATTTTTTACTTTGGGCCTTGGCAAGGACGGATGAAATTGGATTCCCTACAAAAGCATTTGTAAATATGAGAATTCCTATGATTAAGACTAATGCTATAAGTCCCGCAAATATTTTTAATATCTTTTTATCCTTCATTTACAACATCTCCTTTACTTAAGGCAAAGCTTATAAGAAAAGCTATAAGGACCCCTAAAATTGCTAAACCACCATAAATTATGGTCATTGTTAGGGCTCCGTACAAGATGCCCCATGAAAAATAGCCTATAATTATTGACTCCGTTATTTGCCATATATAAGATAAAACCACTATAGCTAGAGGGGTTAAATACCACTTTCTATCTAGACTTACATAGGATATGGCTCCTAAAAGGGGCATTATGGCTATATTGTAAAACATCCCCACTGTATAGGTTAAGCCCACCCCTATTATTACCCCAAATACTAGGGATAGTCTTTGTATATTTAGAACGCTTCTTTTGATAGAACGAATAATCTTTTCATCATCTATACTTGTTTCTTTAAGGGTAGTTGCTTCCCCACTGGAAAACTGTTCCTTGCAGGACTGGCATGTTTTAATATGGTTTTTTACCAATTCTACACTTTCATCACTTGCTACCCCATCCTCTATAAGGGGTATTAGATCTTCAATTGTTTTACAGGAAACATCCTTCATGATAGTCCCTCCTCTTCTAAGACTGACTTTATCCATTTTTTTAGGCGGAAATCTATAACCCTGGCTGAATTTTCACTTAATCCCAGTCTTTCACCAATTTCAGCAAAACTATATCCTTCTACCCGCATTTTAAATATTTTTTGACTTCTTTCATCCTTTTCTTTTAGCAAAGCTTTTACTCTATGAATTATCTCCCTTTGTAGAATTCCTTCCTCCAAACTAAAGTCTATATAGTTTTCTAGTAAATCATTGTATTCTATGGCTAGGTTTTTTTTCCTAAGGCTCTGTAACCATAAATTTCTAGCTATAGAGAACAACCAGGTTTTAATAGAGGATTTTCCTTTAAAGCTGGAAATTGAGCTAATTGCATTTACAAAAGTTTCTGATAACAAATCTTCTGAAAGACTGGGATTATGGGTTAAGGACAAGAGATATCTGTATATATCATCCTTATAGAGCAAATATAAATCTTCAATTCCCCTCATGAAAATCCTCCTTTCATATAATTAGTTGCATTTACAAGAGTAAAGTTACAAGGAAATAAAAATACCCATCCAAATATCTTCGTTCCGCATCTGGATAGGTATTCTTCTTAAGCCTTTTTTACAAATTCAGACTTTAATTTCATTGCTCCAAATCCATCAATCCTACAGTCTATATCATGCCCATCACTTGGATTATGTATTAGGCTTATGGATTTAACCTTTGTTCCTCTTTTTATCGGTGTTGAAGCTCCTTTTACCTTTAAATCTTTTACTACTATTACATCATCACCGTCCTTTAGTTCATTGCCGTTGGAGTCTCTAATTATCTCCTCTTCTTGGGCTTCAGGATTTTCCTTGGTCCATTGGTGAGCACATTCTGGACAAATATACATTGCCCCATCCTCGTAAGTATATTCTGAATTACACTGAGGACAATTTGGTATAGTAAACATTGCATTTCTCCTTTATCTTTCTAATCTCCACATTATGCTACCACATAGCTTTGAAATTGGCAAATTCTCAGATTTATAAAATTATTTATCTTTTCCTGGATATACTAGTTATGGGGTGAATGAAGATGAAAAAGATTTTTTTGATCTTAACTTTTCTTCTGGTTCTTCTCTTTCCTAGAGATACCCTGGCAATGGACCATAAGGTTGAAATCTTTGACCCAAGGGATGAAAGGGTGGTTAAAAGCCTTCCTTTAAATGATGAAATATGGGATATGATTTTTGGCTGGGTTCATGCAGTAGATGAAGCCTATCCTGAATTAGTCCCAATAAAGGATGACGGTTTTGCTGTTAAATTCCCTGTAAACCCTCCCATAGGGTCCAATGATTTAATAGGAGGTAATTTCATTAATGAAATGTATTTAATAGCACCTGATAGTAAGCCTCCCTTTTTAATAATCTTCACAGAAGAAAGATTTCCAAAAGTCTTCACCTTCCCTGGGGACTTGGATGAGGTTTCTGAGTACTTGGATTTTAATCTTAGAGATTTTTAAATTGGTCCTAAAAAGGGCATAAGGTCTAACCTTATGCCCCTTGCCTATCTATTCTCCACAATCTCCCTCATGTGCATGTTGGTGGCAGACTGAACCTGTGCTTTGAAGCTCTCCTTTTAAATAAGCTGCTACTGCCTCATCAGCTTGGCCACTTACACCTACTATAACCTCAATATCCCTTTCATTGAATATATCTACAGCAGCCCCTCCCATGCCACCTGATACAATAACATTTACACCCTTTTCATTTAAAAAATTTGGCAAAAATCCTGGCCTATGTCCTGGATTGAGGACGGATTCTACATGAATCACATTTCCCTCTTCCGCATCATATATCAAGAATCCCTCACAATGTCCAAAATGCTCTGTAACCAGGCCCTTATCATTTGCAACTGCAATCTTTATCATTTTCTTACCTCCTAGATTTCTATTGTTTTCCACCAGCACCTTAATTATCATAGGTCACTTCCATTAACTCCATAATATTTTTATAGATTTCCCTTACCGCTTCCCCTGATTTACAATCTATATCAACTATGGTTTTACCCATATTTATAGCTTCTACTGCTTGATTATCAAAGGGAATTTGACCCAAAAAAGTTATCTTCTCTTTAGAACAATAGTCCCTTATTTCCAGAGTCCTTTCTATATTTGTATCGTACTTATTGATGCATATAGCCATGGCTCCACCAAGTTTCCTAGTGGTCTTTACTATCCTTTCCATATCTGAGATGCCAGAAATTGATGGTTCCGCAACTATTACCACTAAGTCTACACCTGATATAGATGCTATAACAGGACAACCAAGACCAGGGGATCCATCTATTATCGCAAGACTTGCATCCCTTGCCTGATCCTTCATTTGCTTTTTTACCTCCCTGACCAGAAGGCCGGAAGTACCACTACCCATTTTAAGTTGGGCAGTTGAGAATATCCTATCTTTATTTTTGTAGAGTATAAGGTCTCCATCCTTGTTTGTAACCATTTCTATAGCCCTTTCCGGGCAGACAAATTGGCAAACTCCACAGCCCTCGCAGGCTATAGGATCAACTATATAGGTCTCTTCCACATAAATCGCCTTAAATCTGCAGTGGATCCTACATAAATCACAAGAAGTACACAGATCAGGATTGATGCTTGCCTTTGCTAGCCCATAATAATCTTTCTTTGCAGGAAGGTCTTCTTCTCCCAAAAGCAAATGAAGATTAGGGGCATCCACATCACAGTCTCCATAGGCCTTAACTTGCGATAATCTTATAAGGGCACTGGCCACAGTAGTTTTACCTGTTCCACCCTTGCCACTAAGGATTAGAATTTCTTTCATTTTCTACCTCCTCTATAATCTTATCAAGTATCTGAGAAAACAAATCCTTATATTTTTTACTTTCTCTCACTGCAATCTTACCATTAGAATTCAAGTGACCCAGATCATGATCAAAGGGTATTGATCCTAGAGTTTTAATTTTCTTTTTCCTACAAAAATCTTCCGATGGATTTTCTCCTTCCAAAGACTTGTTAAGTATGACCCCAAATGGCTTCTTAAATAATTTAACTAGATCATAGACCATACTTAAATTATGGGCCCCAAAAATTGTAGGTTCTGCCACCAGAACACAATAGTCTGCATCCTTTATACTTTCCATAACTATGCAGGCAGATCCAGGAGGAGAATCTATCAAGCTATATTCCTTATTTGATAAACTCTCCATTTCCACAAGTCTTTCAATTATAGGAACACCTGATGGTTGGCCAGGATTTAATATCCCTGTATAGAGTTCTACATTTTCAGATCTCCCCTTTTCTATCCTTCCAATAAGCCTATCTTTTTCGCTTAGGGCATTTTCTGGGCATATAAGCATACAACCCCCACAGGAGTGACATATATCTTCAAAAATAATTAAACTATCCCTAGCATAGGCCAAGGCATTGAATCTACAGAAGTCAACACACTTTTTGCAACCATTACATAAATCTCTATCTACCTGGGGAACCCTTACACTTATGTCTTCCACCTCTATATCTTTAGGCTTAAAAAATAGATAACCATTTGGCTCCTCTATGTCACAATCTATATAGGATGAATTTTTAAGGGCTGCAAGGTTTACTGTCACCAGGGTTTTTCCTGTCCCACCCTTGCCACTTAGGACTGCAATCTTCATCCTAATTCCCTCCGTGGAATCCCTCATGTATGTCTTCCAAGAGTTCCAATTCCCCATCTAGGAATTTTTTTATATTGTCCATGGCCTTTCCCCCTACAGACTTATATAGCTTTACATTTGCAGCATGAAGGACTGCATGGGCATTTTCTCCACACCTTGGGGTTAAAAGTATATCTACATTGTGATCTACCAAGATTTGAGCAGCCTTAATCCCAGCTCCTCCTCTTTCCTCCATAGCAAGGTTTACTAGGAAATCGCTTGATTCATTTTCCGAAATATAATATAAGTAGTAGGGAGCCCTTCCAAAGTTATCACTAACACTTGCCTCTACATTTGCTTCATCTACTGGTATTGCTATTATCATCATTATCCCTTCCTTCCATTTTTATCTTCCTTATATAACCATTTTACTCCATATATGACATATGTCAATAACAAAACCACCCATAGGGTGGCTTAAGTAAATTTATATTTAATTTTGTAAAAAGGGCAGGGCAGGTAAAAGTGTTCCAATAAAGGCAAGTATAAAACCTACCAAGCGATTAGAAAATATGGCCCATTCAGTAGCTTGACCACCCTCTACAGTAAACATATGTTGAAATCTCCAAACCCTTTCTGGATAGATGACTAATCCTAATCCCATTAAAATAATGATAAAACCAAAGAAGGGTGATGCTGCTAAGGGTTTAGCCTTTATAAAGGAATAGGTCTCCTCAAATCTATTGATCATCTTTATTTCCTTGGGAGCATCGCTAGGGGTATAATAATGAAAGGACAGGTATTCATACCTATATTCCTTCTGATTTGGTAAGCTTATAACCACATCCCCATGGAGCCAATCGGAATAATCTACCCCTACTGTTTGGTCCATATAGACTAGTCGATATTTATTAAACATTGCATCTGGTGGCAGAGGGGGTTCCTTGTCTTCAATTATTGCCTTAAGAAGCTTTCCCTCCCCATCCTTAAATACTATAAGGCCATCCTCTTCTGAAAGATACCTAAATCTTTCCCCTTCAAGCTTGAAGCTTTTATTTATGTCTGTTACAACAAATAAGGTTACCAAGTGAATTACCATAAGGATTCCTGTCACTATGAAAAGTATCTTCTTTCTACCAAGTCCTTTTAAGGTCTCCATAGTCCACCCCTTTCGTTATCAATCTAACTTTTCTAATTATAGCATAAGATATTCTTGCCTGAGTTATTTATTTAGACTTCTAATAAATGTATCTACCTGACCTGAAATGCTTTTGTACTCAATATCATGTATATAGTGGGAGCAATCTAATTTTATAAGCTGTGCATCTTTAGCCATCTTTACATAGTCTTCCTGAAACTTTATCCATGATTCCCTATCCCATCCTGTAGCTTGACCATTGGAAGAAAACATTAGCGTGGGGATATCAGGTAGCTCACCCTCTTTTACTAGCTTAGCATTTGCCTTAACTTCTTCTACTTCCCTTATCATTGTTTTTGTTGCTGTTCTCCTATAAAATATAGCCCTATATAGGTCCTTTTCTTCTTTAGTCAGTGTCCCGTATTTAATAGCATCACTTTCAGCAACACCCGGTATCCATCTTGTGATACCTAGCCTAGCAGCCAGAGCTGATATTTTAACTAGGGGCATATTTAATTCAAACTCATCATAGGCCTCAGGTACAGCCATATCAAGGCCTATAATAGCCCTAACTTCTTCTGGGTATTCTTGGGCCCAATACAAGGCTTCAAGCCCTGACATGGAATGGGGCAGCAAAACAAAAGGGCCTTCTATACCAGCCTTTGAAATAACTTCCCTTGTGTCTGATAGAATAGATTCTATGTCTCTATCCACATCTGCTACATCACTAAAGCCGTATCCTAATTTTTCCACAACTACAATCCTATATTTGTCACTTAGGAGGGAATATAAGGACTTGAAATCCAAAACAGGTGAGCTTGTACCTCCACCAGCCATAAAGACTAGGCTTATATCTCCCTTTCCTTCTCTATATAGGTGGATTCGATTCCCGTCTAGCTCTATTAACTCCCCATAAGGAACAAATAATTTCTCATCCTTAGCCAACTTGATCTTATGGTTAATATAGGAAAACCCAACGAATAAAATTATTAAAATAATAAATATTCCAATTATCCTAGATATACCTTTGATAGTCTTTTCCATAAAACCCTCCAATCATTTTTGTCTTATCTCCGAGATTTATATGTACTAAAAATTATCCTTGACTAAGGCATCAAGCATGTCGTCAAGTTCTATTGAGATATCCTCCTTATAAGCATCCTCTACAAGCCGGTCTAGTATTTCTATATCATCTTTTTTAATTTTAAAGACTCCCATATATGGTTGGTCTACAAATAGTTCTCCATCCTCCCTATATAAGGACCTGATTCCATTACCTCCAGACTTGAACCTATATATTACAAGCATAAATTCTTCCTTGTCAGGAAAGTCAGAAGTGCTTTCCATTTTTGTTCTTTTAGCCCTAGTAAATACTTGTAAAAATTCTTCCATATCCAATTCTTCTTTAATGGTAATTTTATTAGTCCCTTTACCCTGAAGAAAATTTATTAATACAATACTTTCTAATTCTTTTGGGTCTGGACTTTTTAATGGCTGATTATCATTTAATCTTAATTTAATCATTAGAATAGATCCTAAAAGTACAATAGTGATTAATGCAAGTCCTAGTTTTTTATATATAGATTTCATGATTTCACCATCCTAATATTATCTTCCCTGATTTTCTTGCCTTCTAGATAAGATTTAAAAAAGTGATCATATGATCTTATACTTGCCTTTAAACTTTTCAATAACAAAGTCCTTAAATTCATCTGGATTCTCTAGGTCCTTTTTCCTAATTAAGGATGCTTGATTTGCGGTAAAGTAAAAGATAAAGTATTCCTTGCTTTCAATTAATGCATGAAACTGGTCGTATCTTAATTGGCCTTTTGATTTAATTGATTCATTCTCCATTACAATCTTATCATTATAAAACTTCAATGTGTTAACACTATCAAAGGTGCCAGTTTTATCTGTCTTTACCCTTTGGGCATTCCTTCTTCTTATTTTATACATAAGTACTAATATGGTAAGAACAAATAAGGAAGTCCAGCTTATTATAAATCTGCTTATGCTAAAATGCCCTTTTTCGTAGCCTATGAATAGCCCTCCAACTAAGGCCAATAGGATTAGAAGAGGGATAGTGAATTTGTTTTTTCTAAAGGTGGCAAGGAATAAAAACTTTTTATAATCTTCCTTAGACATACTTGTATTTACTATAATTTTAGGCTCTTCCATATGATTTCCTCCCTTATAAATATAATATATTTTTCCCAATTAGATGGAGTTGGGCCTGAATCCTTTAATAAATCTTAGATTCTCCATTAGACGTATAAGGAAAATAAAGCGACCCAGCGGGCCAGCAAAGCTAGCCCCTACGAGCATGTCATGGTTTAAATTGTAGGGGCGACCTGCGGTCGCCCGCCGACCCCAAAGCCGGACCCCAAAAACAATCGCTAGACTATTGTTTATCTATTGTTTGACTATCGTTTAGTTCTCCTTATGTTCACAAAGTTTATTCATGATTAACATCTACCCAATAGTCTACATTTGTATTTAAACTTCTCCTGTTAATTATTAAATTTATTATAACCCATAATTATAGATATGTGTTAAGCATCTTAATTTTATATTGTATAAAATTTGACAATCCTTATCAAAAAATTATAAATATTAATCCTTGTACCAATAAACCTTCCTTCCAGAGGCTTGTATCATTGAATCTCTAGGTAACTTAAGTGCCCTTCTAGCATTATGAATATCAGCCACTGAAGTGCTTAAACTAATCCATGAAAAAGGGAAAATAATTGAATTTAATTCTATCAGCTCTACTGGAAGTACAAACCATATAATCATTGGCAGCAAACCTAAAATTGTTGCAGGTGCAAGGGCAACAAAAATATACCTATTCCTAGTCATAGATGATAAAGGGTAGGCAGTTATTCCATAAATAGAATAGTAATAATTTACACTACAAGCCTTAGGACAGGCTAATCCATGTATTAATTCGTGAACAAATAAAAACAAAATAGCTAGACCCATACCTAGCCAAAGTCCATTTGGCTTTATTCTTAAACCTGGTATAAGTCTTTGCTTTGCCTTGAAAATAATAATCCCAAGTATCAAGACTCCTATTATTTCAACTAGATAGCTTGAGGGTCTTTCTCCCAAAAATGCAAGAGCATCCTCAGGCATTTCCACCTGTGGAAATCCTTTGTCCTTAGTTAACTTTCCCTTCCAAAATAATCTCATTAGTAACACCTCGTTTAATCTTCTCTAGCAATTATTAAGCATCAATTATTATTTTCTTACATTCATCACAATAGTAGGACTCAATACTGGGATTGATTAAGGGTTGGGTTAATTTTATACCCTTTGAAAACCATTGTAGCATTGGCCCCTTATTCTTATTTTCCGGTACCCATTTAAGTGCATACCTATCTCCATGGATAAAACCCAACTCCATTTCCTTATTGCAATATGGGCAAATTCTGTCAGCTTCCATACCATCACCCCTTTAATATACTTTACTTTTTAATCTATTTTAAACTCTACTGCTAAATGATATTGTAAATAATGGCCTGGTTTTTCAAAGTCCAGCACATCCTTGATTATACGATAGTCACCTGCTTCTAAACTTCCATAAAGCCATTCCCAGTCCACTTCATGGTCTGCAGACTGCCCCTTATCTACCGTATATCCAATATCATTGAAACCATAATTCCCCTCTATAGTAACAGGAACTTCATACCACTTACCATTAAATCTTTGCTCCAATAAAAAGTATTCACCATATATAGGCTGATCAACCGACTTGTTTTCAAATGTCAAGGTCAGGCCTTTTGGAGATATGCTATCTTCTTTTACAGACATAATCACACCCTGAAATTCATTTACTGACTCTATTTGTGAAGGCTGTAAATCCTCCGGTGGATCTGAAACATCCTTATCCATTAAGACTACAGCATATACATGATGTACCTGAGCTGGGTAACTTTCTGCTATATTACCATCATAGTAAACTTCCACTTGGTTCCCAACTTCAAACTCTGTCTCACTATCCTTCAGCTTCACATTCAATGAAACGCTTACCAGATCACTTCCTATATTCTCAGTCTCACTTACCCTTACAAGGATTGACCTTTCATGTACTTCTTCAATGAGCCCAATAAAACTTGGTTGCTTATCCAGGTTCTTCATAGTCACCTGCTTACATCCTGTTAATAATATAGGCACCATGATTATAATAATATATATCATATTGAAACTTCTCTTCCTTATATCCATCCTATCCCTCCTGAACTTCTTTATCTGAATAATCTACTAGAATCTTTTCACAGTTTTTGCATATCCATGCTGTAAGTAAAAAATCCTTATATATATTATTCTCCAATAGGATCTCCCCTTCCTTTGGATGTATAGATATCTTATGTTTTTTCTTTACCCAGGCTACCCTCTGTCTTCCCTGAAGGAAACCCTTCTCCATTTTTTCACTGCAAGTAGGACAATCCATAAGCCACCCCCCATAAATTTTATGAACCATATGTCATCTTTTCTATTATTTCTATAGCCTCTTCCATCTTCATATTCTTATCTTCTATCTGAAATGAATATCTAATACCGTTCTCCTGAAAGACTATCCTTCTCATGGACTTATCAAGAAAATAAGCCTTAGAACCTCTAATATCAATTTCCTTAATATCTGATTCTTCTTCATCATAATATAGACCTACTTGAGATTCTTCTCCTTCTGACTTTGTTATAAATATGTTAAACTTGCTTATTCCATCTTTCCTTGCCTCTTGTATCAGTCTATAGTCCCTACCCTGTGTTTTGCTATTTTGTATATGTTCTATTATCTCTACCTGGTATCCTAAAGACTGGGGAAGGTGTAATAAATTCTTTCCAATATTTTGTATGGCCTCTTCCAGCCCTATCACCTGATGTTTTACCACAAGTTCATCAAGGTCTACTATATGTGTATCACTTGCTATCTCTTGTGTAAATAGGGATTGACTGGTTTCTTGTAAATCATTCAAGCTTATAACTTTTATCTCAGTTTTATCTCCCTTAGCAATGGGTGCCTTTTTTACAAGGGACCATGTGTCCTTTACCACATACCATGTTTCTTTATCAATCCAAAATTCTTGAGCTGCTACTACTTCTTCCTGATTTTTAATTGTCCCTTTTAAATGATATGTTTCTATCCCATCTATCTCTTCCTCACCTAGGTTTTCAAGATCAGAATCATTATCCAATAAACTCCTTAGCTTATTGATTGTTTGGTTTTTAAAGGTCATGCCTAATATATCCTTGCTATAGGCTGTAAAGTTAGATATGCCATTGCTAGAGTCGGATATGTAGGCCCAATTGATTTCTTTATCATATTTTATGAATCTTACCCCATCACTGGTAATTATCATACTCCTTCTTGTATTTGATATTTCTTCTAAACGAAGCTTTTCCTTCCCATCCATAGAACTAACCCAGTATTTCATACTGGCATCTTCATATATATGGCCATTTTCATAGTAGAAAACTTCTAACTCTGCATGGTAATCTTCTATCTTTTCATATTCTTCTATTGCATTGGATATTATTTCTTTTACTGATAATCTAGTATCCCTCTCGTTGCTACAAGCTGTAAGCATAAAAACTAACAATAGGGTTATTAATAACTTTCTTTTCATTTGTAAGCCTCCTCATGATTGTCAAAATTTCAAAGTCATGATTCCTACTAAGCAGGAATATTAATCTTGCTATAGAACCACATCACCAATATTATAGCTTATAATATTGGT
>CAZFIO010000062.1:0-11985 GCA_964519585.1 uncultured Tissierellaceae bacterium | reverse complement strand
TCCCTCTTTGGGGCAACTTTTATAATGTATCATTTATATTGCTTCTTGTCAATAGATTTTTAAAAGTTTTTTTAAAATCCTTTATTGACTTGTTTTGTCTGCTTTTAAGGCCGACCTTTTTAAGGATACATTTTTTTGCTGCTTTTGTCAACACCTTTTTGAATATCTTGTGTCTTTATTTAAGGCATTCTGTTTAATGCTGACTTTTATTATGATACAATTTATTTTGAAAAATGTCAATAGAAATTCTGTTTTTTCTTCAAAAATCATCTATTTACTTAGGGCATCTATAATTGCTTCTTTTTGCTTTATTATATTGAAGTTATCTGGATTAAGTTCTTCAGCTTTTTCAAAATCCTTTAATCCTAATTCATATAGGCCCTGGTTTACATATCCCAAGCCCCTATTGAAAAACAGTTTATAATCCTGGCTACATTTTTCAATACCTTCAGTAAATATCCTTATAGCCTCATTAATATTCCCCAAATTATAATTAATAATCCCTAGGTCATTATATACTTCTGCTTCTCCTTCATTTAACCTTAGAGCCTCCTCCATATATTTTAAAGCAATTTCATATTCTTCCTGTCCTGTATAACTTTGTCCAATTAAGTAATTTACATTCCAGCTTTCTTTATGTTTTGGCAGAAGTTTCAGTAAGGCATCTAAAGCTTTTTCGTAATCTTTATAATTTAAATAACTCAATCCAGTTTCGAAATATGCATCATCTCGAATTTTGTCCAATTCCTCCCTAATTTCTTGGGTCAAAATATCGTCCTTGCTTAAAGGTATAAATTTATTCCAAATTAGGCTTGCCTTTAGATATTTTTCAAAGTGCTTATAATGGAAGCCTAGTTTATAATATGATAAGGCATATTCTTCATCTATATCTAGTATTGTCTCAAATATATTAGATGATGAATTAATAAACTCATTTCCAGTTTCTACTTCTCCTTCATCAATAAAGTCTTTAGCTATCTCTTCCAAAACCAATCCATAATTAAACAAGGCATGGGTATTTTTCTCCTCTAATAGCAGTAGGCCCCGCAACCATAATCCAGCTATGTCCCACAAACCTTTTTTTGCATTTTTAGCAGAATGATCTAATATATAGTCGCTTATATTGGGAACATAGTCTATTAGAATATCTTTATAATCATCTATATAAGGGAAGTCTTTATCAGCTCCCAAGGTAAATATAATTCCTTCAATAATATTATTCAATTCTAAATCTTCAATTTCTTCCCCTAATTCAATTTTCTTAACTAGGTTATCTGTTATTATTGGAAGGGGAATATCCTTGTCTATATATTTTTTCCTTCCTATATATAAGTCCTTCTTTAATTCTAAAAAACCTAAGTCCTTAGTTTTTTTCTTAAAATATGCTTCAACAGTATTCATGTTTTCACCTTTTTTTAAAATTTACCCATAAACATTCTTTTTCTTCTTGTACTTGTACTTAGGATCCTATATAGGTGGCCCCTATATATCATCATAAGAGAAAATATAAGTTGACCTATCAAGTATAGCAAGATGTAAAAGGGATTTAAAATAAATCTAAAGGACAAATGTGTGTTTAGCAAATTCATTAAAATATTGCCAGTTACCATATATAAAAGCCCTAAGAATATTATATTTGGTATAATCCAATTTATAAAATTTTCTTGTACAAACTCCATTGCATAAACTATGCTGTCCCATGATCCATAACTTTTTAAATAAATGGTTTCTGGTAAGGCATTTATCAAAATCAAGATACCCAAATATATGACTAAGCCCAATACTCCAGACAAATTCCCTAGAACTGGCCCGAATACTGATAGAAGTAAATTTACTAAATAACCAATAAATAGTATTCCATATATCTTTCTTAAGAAGTATAAGAATCCATCTTTAAAGTCCTGAAAGCTGAACCTATCATAATTAATAATATTAAATAATAAATATAGATAATTTGATAGAAGACTACTGCTGATAATAGCAAATATTATTCCTGACAATATATAAAGTGGACCTACTAACAAAATTCCCAAGAGCCTAAATGCTATTAAATTAATAGTGCTGTATACTAGGCCTGAGAAAATTATAGGCCAATTCTTTTTCATACTTTTAATAGTTTGTTTTCCTGAAGTTTTACTCAGGTAAATAAAATCCTTTACATAGTCCATTATACCATCTCCCTAATATTTTCTGTTATATCATAGTAGTAGCTTCTAATTATCTGCCCTTCCCTATAGTTAAACAAAATATAGGTTTCCCTACTATTATCTATTGCCTGATAATTCTTGTCAATAATCCCTAATATATCTACATTGAATTTTTCTATTCCTACTTTTTTAATAATATGTTTTGTTGGCAAATCTCTATAGTTGGGAATGTACTTGTTTAAAATCTCATGATCTTTCAATATATCATGGACATTTTTTTGAGCCACACTCAGGTCTTTTTCATTTAATCCTGGGGGTAAGCTAGACCTATGATTTTTTAAATAGTCAAAGCTTAAGAGGTTTACTAGTATTTCTTTGTCTTTATATTCTTTATGTATTATAAAGTCTTTCAATATGAAATACAATTTATTTCTCCCATGTGAGACCATATGATATTCTTTTTCTTCCCAATAGCCTAGAAAGTCTTCATAAAAATTAAAGGCCCCCTTATAATAATTTTTCACTATAAATTTCAAGGTGTTTTTAAAATAATCTTCATTGTAATACTTCTCAACCAAGTCCTCTATGCCTTTTAATTTTACAATATCATCATAATCAATATAATTGTTTTCCAATATTTCATAAGGTGGCTCATTAATATATTTATAACCATATTTTTCAGCATTAAACCTTAAGCCAGAACCCTTGAGCAACTTTAGAAAGCCTAATTGAAGTTTTTCAGGGTGTAATTCATATACTTCATTAAAGGATTTTTCAAAACTTTTTATATCTTCAAAGGGCAAGCCAGCCATCAGGTCCAAGTGTTGGTGTATGTTTTTAAAGGAAGAAAGCTTTTTTACAACTCTTTTTAACTTCTCAAAGTCAGTAGTTCTTCCTATAGCTTCAATCGTTTCCTCATTTGTAGATTGTACTCCTATTTCAAACTGAATTAACCCCTCCTCTACCTTGCTTAAGAAATCAAGCATTTCATCATCTATTAAATGGGCTGTAACTTCAAAGTGAAAGTTCATATTCTTTGGTTTTTTACTTATTATAAACTTCATAATCTCCAAGGCATATTTCTTATTTGCATTGAAGGTCCTATCAACAAACTTCACTTGCTGGACTTGCCAATCTATAAATAGTGATAAGTCTTTTTTTACTCTTTCTAAGTCAAAATACCTTACTCCCCTAATTGTAGATGATAAGCAAAATTCACAAGAAAAGGGACAACCCCTGGAACTTTCATAATAAACAATCCTATTTTTAAATAGGTTTTCCCCATCTATATAGGGTGTGGGTATCATATTTAAATCCTTTATTAGGGTTTGTGCTTTGTTTTGTATGATTTCATTGTTTTCTCTATATATTAGGCCTAGATTTTTTTTATGGTCTTCACCAATGATTTTTGATTTTATAAGGTCCCTAAAGCTTTCTTCGCCTTCTCCATAGATTATATAATCAATATAGGGATGTTTCTCCATAATGTCTACCCCATCATAGGATACTTCTGGCCCCCCTAATAAAATTTCCAAACTAGGGTTTATCAGTTTTAAGGCCTGGGATATTTTCAAGATTTCATCAAGATTCCATATATATGTTGAAAATCCTATAAGATCTAATTTCATCTTGTGAATTTCTGAAATTATTAGATCTCTATTTTGGTTAATTGTATATTCCTCAATATCTACCTTGATTATATCCTCTACATATTTGGCCAAATATCTTATAGCCAAATTGGAATGTATGTATTTTGAATTTAATGTTGTTAATAAAACTTTCATAAGACACCTCTTCTTTATCCCCTTATAGCTTGTTTTATGTATTTCATAATTTTCTCATCCTTGGTCTATTGATTGTTTATGTCAAAAGATGTAGAATATAATATAAAAGAAAGAGAAAGGGGTTGTAAAATGCAAGACTTTGACAAAATATCTATACAGGAAATGTCCAAAGATGATATGATTCTAATCATTCAAGCCCTTGAATATACGGGTAAAAAAACAAATAATTTGGATTTTATATCTCTGAAGGATAGCTTTATTAAGGAATTAGCTTACCTAGCGGAGATACCAGAAGATAAATTTATAAACTTTTTAGAAAAAGAAACCCAATTACTTTAATTTAGGTCTCTTTTTCATAAATATACCCAGATCTTTTCTACATAAGAGATTAGTCATTTAAACTAATCTCTTTTTTTACATCTTATTAGGAGCCTCCATTCCCAGTAGGCTCAGTCCTATTTTAATAGTTGTTTTCACTCCGTAGGTTAGCATTAACCTAGCCTCTCTAATAGCTTTGTCCTCTACTACAATTTGAGAGTTAGTATAGAATTTGTTAAAAGCCTTAGCTATTTCAACTGTATGCCTAGTAATAAAATAAGGTTCATTTTTCTCCATGGCATCTACTACTATTCTTGGAAAATCATACAGGAGCCTAATTACAGACATTGCATCCTCTGCTTCCAATAAACTATAGTCAATTTCATTCCCTAGAGAAAACTCCCCTCTCTCTAGTAGGGAATTTGCCCTTGCATGGCTATATTGAACATAGGGTCCAGTTTCTCCTTCGAAGCTAAGCGTCCTATCCCAAGAGAATACATAGTCTTTAATTCTTTGGTTAAATAACTCTTGGAATATAACTGCACCTATTCCAACCTGTTTAGCTACTTCTTCCTTATCTTCTAAATTAGGATTTCTTTCCTCGATTATTTCCAGGGTATTGTTTACAGCCTTGTTTAGAACATCCTCTAGAAAAACTACCCTACCCCTTCTAGTGGAAAGAGTTCCATCCTCCAGACTAACCATACCAAAAGGTATATGGATACAGTCTTTTGCCCATTTATAACCCATAAGCTCTATAACCTTCATCCATTGTTTAAAATGTAGGTTCTGCTGTGAAGCCACCACATAGATATTTTTATAAAAATCATATTTTTTCTTTCTATAAAAGGCAGCAGCTATGTCCCTTGTAGTATAGAGGGTTGAACCGTCTGATTTCATAATTAGGGCAGGTGGCATTCCCTCCTCTTCTAAGTCAACTAGAAAGGCTCCATCAGATTCTTTCATCATTCCCTTTTCTTTTAATTCATCTATAATTGCTGGCATCTTGTCAGAATAAAAGCTTTCCCCAGCATAGGAGTCAAACTTTATATTAAGCATATCATAAACTCTATTGAACTCTTTTAGACTTATCTCCCTAATCCATTCCCAAAGGTCAAGGGCTTCCTGGTTTTTGTTTTCCAGTTCTTTAAACCAATATCTAGCCTCATCCCGAAGCTTTTCATCTTCTTCAGCTTCTGCATTGAATTTAACATAAAGTTTCAATAATTCATTAATAGGGTCACTTTCAATTAACTCCCTATTGCCCCACATCTTATAGGCAGAAATAAGCATCCCAAATTGGGTACCATAATCCCCTAAGTGATTAATTGCAATTGTATCAAAACCAAGGAATTTATAAATTTTATATAGGGAATTTCCAATAACAGTGGTTCGTATATGACCTATATGAAAGGGCTTTGCAATATTTGGAGAAGAGTATTCTACTATTATGGTCTTACCTTCCCCCATATTTGAAGAACCAAATTCTTCTCCCTTTTCCCTTATTTCCTTTAGAACTGTTTCTATTAGTCTTGATTTTCTTATATAAAAGTTTATATAAGGACCCACATTTTCAACTTTTTCAAAATAATCATTTTCTTCAAATCTTCCTGCAAGTTCTTCAGCTATTAAATTTGGAGCCTTTCTAAAAACCTTGCTCAATCTGAAAACAGGAAATGCATAATTCCCCATTTCAGGAGATGGTGGAATCTCTATAATTGCAGAGATTTCATCCTCCGTAAGCTCATCTACATGAGATTTTATAAGTTTGATTGCTTCATTTTTAAAATTTAACATTTTCTTCCCCTCCAAGTCCGATCCTTATTTTAACTCCACTAGGCTTACCCCTGTTCCACCTTCTCCATGAGTCCCTAATCTAGAAGATTTTACTAACCTGTGTTGCTTAAAGTATTCCTTTAATCCCGCTCTTAAGGCACCAGTGCCTTTACCGTGAATAACAGTCACTTCTTTTAACCCAGCTATATAAGAGTCATCTAAATACTTGTCTAAATCTAGTATGGCCTCCTCTATATTCTTGCCCCTTAAATCTATCTCTTTTTTTATAGTTCTTGATTTGCTTCCGATTATGTTTTTGGTTCGAGTATGGGATATTTCTCTTTCCTCAGATTTACTTCTAACCAAGGTGCTTACATGGGCATTTACCTTCATTATACCGACTTGCACAGTCAGGTTTCCACTTTCGTCTGGCAAACTTAGGACTTCACCCTTTTGATTTAGTGTCAATACTTCAACAGTTTCTCCTACCCTTAAATTCTTAGGTGGTTCCTTTGTCTTTATGCTCAGTATATTATTGCCTATAGTCCTATCTACTTCCTCAATCTTAGATTTTAGCATACTTTGTGCTTCTTGTATTCTCTTATTTCTTTCTTTACCAAGATCAGAAGATATATCTCTTAATTCTGATACTATTAAATCTGACTCTTCCTTGGCTGCCCTAAGTATAACTCTAGCCTCTTCTTTTGCTTTTTCTACTATTTTATCCTTCATTGCCCCTATCTTATTCTTTTCCTGGGACAGGTCTATTTTCAATGCTTCTATTTCTTTTTTAAGTTTTTCTACTTCAAACCTTTTTTCCTCAGTTTGTTTCCTATCTTTTTCTATTGCCTGGAGCACATCTTCAAATTCAATGTTTTCCTGAGAAATAAGATTTTTAGCATAATCAATTATAAAATCTTGAAGGCCAAGTCTTCTAGAAATCTCAAAGGCATTTGACTTGCCTGGGACCCCTATTAACAACTTATAGGTTGGTCTAAGAGTCTCTACATCAAACTCAACCGAAGCATTCCTTACATTTTCTGTTGTTAAGGCATACAATTTTAATTGACTATAATGTGTAGTAGCTATAGACCTAGTATTTAACTTCAATAAATAGTCCAGGATGGACATAGCCAAGGCTGCCCCTTCTGTAGGGTCAGTCCCTGCCCCTAGTTCATCAAATAATACCAGAGAGTTTGATTCTACTTTGTTTAGGATATCCACAATATTTACCATGTGGGATGAAAAGGTAGATAGACTTTGTTCTATACTTTGCTCATCTCCAATATCAGCAAATACCTGGTTAAAAACTGCAATTTCAGAATTGTAATCCGCAGGTATATGTAGGCCTGACTGAGCCATAAGGGTAAAAAGTCCAACTGTTTTTAAGCTTACAGTTTTCCCTCCTGTGTTTGGTCCTGTTATAATTAAAGAGGCAAAATCTTTACCTATGTTTATATCTATGGGAACTACGTCCTTCTCATTTAGCAAGGGATGTCTTCCCTGCTTTATATTTATAAAACCCCTATCATTCAGAATTGGTTTTGTAGCCTTCATTTCCAAGGCCAGTTTCCCTTTTGCAAATATAATATCCAAGCTTTCAAGAGCATACTGGTTACCCAAAATCCCCTCTGATTCTTGTCCTACCATTTCTGATAGTTCACTTAAAATCTTCTCTATTTCTTCTCTTTCCTTAATTTCAAGTTCTCTTAATTGATTATTTAAATCAACCACTGCCATAGGCTCTATAAAAACAGTAGCCTTGCTGGAACTCATATCGTGGACCAATCCAGCCACCTTGCTCCTACTTTCCTGTTTTACAGGAACTACATATCTCCCTTCACGCATAGTAACTATAGAATCTTGAAGATGTTTTTTATAGGTTTGTGAGTTAATAATGGAATTGAGTTTATCCTTAACCGCATCATTTTTACTGACCATCTGCCTGCGGATATTTCTTAAGTTTGAACTGGCATTATCGGAAATTTCATTTTCATTTATAATAGCCCTGCTGATGCTTTCTTCAATATCCTTATATACCCTAAGGCTTTCTACTAATCCTTCTATTATAGGATAGTTAGAAGCCTTGTCTTCCTTGGTTTCTTTAATATAGCCCTTCAAGGCCCTAGAAACCCTTAAGCTATCACAAATCTTTAGAAGGCCTCCTGGACTTAGGGATCCACCTAGGTCCACTCTTTTTATTTCTTCTTTAATACTATGAATCCCAAACAAGGGTGGTCTCCCTTTTTTTAGCAGCAGGGACAAGGCCTCCTCAGTCTCCTGAGATAGCCTAATTATATCTTCTATATTTGTTGTGGGTCTAATGTTTTTAAGTTTTTCTTTGGCTAGTTGAGACTCAGCTTTTTCAATTAAATTTTCAACAATTTTATTGTATTCTAAGGCCCTTAAGGTTTTTTCATTCAATAGAACAGCCTCCTTACAGCAAGATTTCTATGCCTTTCCTTTTTTCTTTATAATATACCCCTAAAGTAATGTCCATTGGTTATATTGGTAGTTTCTTTAAAATTATCCATAAAGCTTTTTACTGATTTATCATCTATCTCCCCATGTATATAATCATAAAATACAGTTTGCAGTTCTTTAATATGATCTGATTCATAGGTAAAGTCCATCCTTAAATTGGATATTCCAGAATCAACAATTTTAATTAGACTATCTAGGACCATTAGTGGAACAGAATTATAAATATTTGTAAAACCATCTTCCCTATACATCCTAAAGGTCATATTCATCCTATCTTTAAGCCCATATCCCTTTGCAAAATTAAAACTATAGCAATCTTCATCGTCCCTGCAGCCCTTAACAAGAGCCATAGGGCAGGTCTTGGTAACCATCACTGGAAGATATCCGTATACTAAGGACTCTAAGTTATTATTTGTTATAGTAATTTCATTTATTTGCCTTATATTTAGCTCTGGTGATAAACTTAAGCTATCTATTCCTAGGCTATTTAGATGGTTGGCTGTATAGGAATTGAATATATTTAAGCCCGTGTCCCCATGTATCTTTAAATTAAACATATCCTTTATATATTTGTAGGTTCCTAGGTTGGATACTGATATGCCATCTATCTTGTCTAAAATGGGGCGGATTAAGCTCTCCAGCTTTTCCAAATCCCAGGAATATAAAATCCTTTCAGTATAAATATAAGCTTCCTTATTAAATTCATTGACTTTTTCAAGGGATTTTTCTAGGTCCTTAGTAAATCCCAAATAAACCCTGTCCAATTTATTTAAATCCAACTGATTAAATTGTTCTAGGCTAGTGACTCTAACATTAAGTTTTATATCTTTCTTGCTTTTCTTCTTTTCAAGGTATAAAGCATTCTTTTTATTTTCTTTAAACTCATCATTATTAATTACTTTTCTTTGATTTATATTTATTAGAATCTTATTTAAATCTTCTATGGACTTTCGTCTTAATTCATTTATGCTACTTAAGGGTAGAAAAGCTCCATCTTCAATATTGGCCTTAAAATTATGGAGATGAAAAACTGTATCGCCTAGTTTGCCCAACTGGTCTCTTACCCTATCTTCTTCTAGAGGAAGATTTTGGGCCCTTTCTACCTTTTCATTAATTGAATTACTTATAGTATGTTCTTTATAATTTAGGTTTAGTTTAGCTTCTTGTCCAATTTTAATAAATACTTCCATATCAAGAGGGTAGGTTTTTTTGTTTTTCTGGTAAGACTCTCTTGCCTCTTCTAATAGGCTTTTACTAGAAGTTTTATATACTAAGGAATCCTTATTTATATAACCTGGCTTTTCCAGCTTAATAGTAGACCCTCTTTTACCAGTTATAGACGACCTTAAACCCTTATATTCTCCATTGGCTAGAGTAAATTCAATACCATCATCCTTATCCAAATCCTCCTCAAGGTAGACATATGCATTATACTTATCAGCCTTTACTAGTCTACCAAGAACTATACCCCTATTGTCTGGTCTATCACTAGATATGAAATTTCTTCCAAAGTCACCAAGGCCTAAACCCTTGGTAAATTCCCTATTAAATATTTGGCCTATATCTTGTTTTGCCCTACTATCGATTAAATCGCTTCCTTGGTCTAGGGCCTTTCTGTAGTTTTTAGCTATGGTTGCAACATATTCTGGTCTTTTCATTCTTCCTTCTATCTTTAAAGAAGTAATTCCTGAATTTATTATTTCACCAATATTTTCAATTGTATTTAAATCCCTGGTGCTTAATATATACTTGTTCTCCCATCCCTTTATTAAGTTTCCATCCCTATTTGCAATGGAGTAGGCCATCCTACAGGGTTGAGCACATCTTCCCCTATTTCCACTTCTACCGCCTATCATACTACTCATTAGGCATTGACCTGAATAAGAAACACACAGAGCACCGTGGATAAATCCTTCCAGTTCTATGAAGGTGTTTTCTTTAATTTTCTGGATTTCTTCTATAGAAGTTTCCCTAGCTAAAACTACTCTGGTAAATCCCATTTCCTCCAAATACTTAGCCCCCCATAGATTATTTATAGTCATCTGGGTGCTTCCATGAATCGGAAACTGAGGAAATACCTTTCTTACTAAGGATGCTAGTCCTAGGTCTTGGACTATAAGGGCGTCAACATTTATCTCATATAAATACCTGATATAGTCCAGTATATCTTCCATTTCGTTATTGTCTATAAGTATATTAACTGTTATGTAGACTCTTACATTGTTTAAATGAGCATAAGAAACAGCATCCTTTAATTCATCATAGTCAAAGTTGGATGCATATTGTCTTGCATTAAATAATTTTCCACCTAGGTATACGGCATCTGCCCCATTTTGTACAGCTGCATAAAGGGCATCCATACTGCCTACAGGTGCTAATAATTCTATATGTTTTTTCACTATCTTAGTCCTTCCTAAATGCTGCTAGTTTCTTTATCCAATAGTCTTAAATAATCGGCTAGCTCTTTTTTTACTTCTACCAGTTCCAATTGGTTCTGGAAGTTTTTATCCTTTAATATTTCGATCTCACTTGACAGTTCTTCTATTTCCTTATTTTTCTCTTCCAAATTCTTTTCATATTCTTTTATCTCCCTTGATAATCTTTCTTTTTGGGAGCTATACCTTACTATGTTCTCCTGATAATCTGAACACAAGTTTTCATAGGATTTGATTTTGATATTAGCCTCTCTTAATTCTTTATTTACCTCATCATACTTTTCCATAGGATCCTTGGCTTCTGTCTCAAGTTTATAGTAGGATTCATTAATTTTAAATAGTTCATCAGCAATATGAAGAGCAGCAAGGGTTGCAGACATTACTTGACTTAGTCTAGTATTGTTGGAGCTTATTATTTTAATTTTTTTATCTACATATTTTGCTAGGTCTTTTATATAATCATCTTCTTCAGAGCTTACTACTGCAAAATCGTGCCCATCAATTGTTACATTGATTCTTCTTCTATCCACCATATCTACTCCTCCCATGTGATTGTTAAAGATTGTCCTAGATATATTATACTATAAATTTGTGAATAATTCTTTATAATTTAAAGGAGTAGAAAAAATCTACTCCTTTAAATTATTTTCTTAATTGACCATCTAGTGTCTCTTCTAAATCAGCTATTATGGCATCTTGAATTTCATTGACCTCTTTGTCCTTAAGGGTTCTCTCATAGGAACGATAAACTATGGAGAAGGCAATGCTTTTTTTATTCTCTGGTATTTGGCTACCCCTATATATATCAAATAACCTAATGTTTTCAATAAGGCCCCCACCATGCTTTAGGATGATTTTTTCTATTTCTCCTACTAAGACCTCTTCATCTACTACTAGGGCAATATCTCTAGAAGTGGATGGGTATTTTGCTAAAGGCTTATACCTCTTTTGGAAGTTACTTAATTCTACTACTTTATCAAAATCTATTTGGGCCATATAGACCCTAGTGTCTATTCCGTAGTTTTCACAAACATCTACATG